>DATBAA010000081.1:0-6264 GCA_036271755.1 Myxococcales bacterium
GACGAAGAGAACCACAAGTCGCTCTGGCGCGGCGGCGTCTGGAAGTATTGGCGCATCGCCAACGGCCACCTCGACCAACGGGCGGAAGCATGAGCTTCGACACCGCCCATCTCTGGCCGCTCGAGCGGCTCCCCGAAGCGATGGAGCAGCTGGCCATCAAGGCCGGCTACGGCGCGCGGCCCACCGAGGCCACGGTGCCCGACGCGCTGGCCGAGCCGAGCCGGGCGTGGATGAACGCGGTCGCCGGCCGCATGGGCATCGAGCTCGAGCCCATCGTGCCGCTCTACCGCGAGCTGGATCAGGTGGTCGAGCGGGCCGCGCCGGCGCTGCTGCAGCTGCGGCGCGGCAAGCTGCCCGCCTATATCGTCCTCCTCGGCTCGCGGGGAAAGAAGGCGCGGCTCTTGTGCCCCGACGGGTCCATCGCGTCGGTTGCCGCGCAGGACGTCGCCCGCCTGCTGCGCGAGGAGAAGCAGGCCCGCGTCGGCGCCGAGGTCGACGCGCTCTTGGCGGGAATCCAGATCTCCGCCAAGGATCGCGAGCGCGTCCGCGAGAAGATGCTCTTGCAGCGCTTGGGCGAGCAGCAGCTGCGCACCTCTTGGGTGATGCGTCCGGCGCCCACCGCGCGCGCCACCACGCTGCTGGGCGAGACGCCGAAGCTGCTGGTGCGCATCCTCGTCAACCACGCGCTGCTCTCCATGGTGCTGGCCGGCTCCTTCTGGATGCTGGGCCGCGCCGCGCTGCAGGCGCACTTGGAGATGGGCTGGTTCGTGGGCTGGATCGCGCTCATCGCCAGCTCCATTCCGCTGCGGCTCCTGGAAGTGTGGTGGCAGGGCATCTTCTCACTTCAAGTCGGCGGCCTGCTCAAGCAGCAGCTGCTGGGCGGCATCCTCAAGCTGTCGCCCGACGAGGTGCGGCTGGACGGCGCGGGGCGCCACTTCGGCCGGGTGATGGAGTCTGAGGTGGTGGAGCAGCTGGCGCTGGGCGGAGGCCTGCTGGCGGTGCTCTCGCTGCTCGACCTGGTGATCGCGGGCTTCATCCTCTCGCAGGGCGCGGGCGCGTACTTGCAAGTCACCTGCCTCGTGCTCTGGACGCTGTTCGCGGCCTTCCTCACCTACCGCCACTACTCGGCGCAGCGGAAGTGGTCCATCGAGCGCATCGAGGTCACCAACGAGCTGCTCGAGCGCATGATCGGCCACCGCACGCGGCTGGCGCAGCTGCCGCGCGAGCAGTGGCACCAGGCCGAAGACCCGCGGCTGGCCGGGTACCACGAGGCCTCGCGGAAGATGGACATGCGCACCACCCAGCTGTCGGCGCTGCTGCCCGCGGGTTGGCTGGTGATCGCGCTGCTCACGCTGGTGCCGTCGTTCGCGCAGGGCACGGCGGTGGCCAGCACGCTCGCGGTCTCGCTGGGCGGCTCGCTCTTGGCGCTGCGCGCGTTCGACGAGATCACCGTCTTCTTCCAGCAGCTCTCTCTGGCGGCGGCTTCGTTCGAGCAGATCAAGCACCTCTTGAAGGCGGTGGCGCGGCCAGACCACGTGCCGGCCATTCCGCTCGAGCTCGAGACGGAGAAGCTGGGCGTCGACAAGAGCGAGGGGTCGCTCATCGAAGGGCGCGGCCTCACCTTCCGGCACGAGGGCCGCTCGCGGCCGGTGCTGGAGAACTGCGCGCTGCAGATCGGCCGCGGCGATCGCATCTTGCTCGAGGGACCTTCGGGCGGCGGCAAGTCGACGCTGGTCTCCATCCTCACCGGCCTGCGCGTCCCCAACGCCGGCGTGCTGCTCATGCGCGGCCTCGACCACGTCTCGTTCGGTCTGACGGGCTGGCGAAGAAGGGTGACCGCCGCGCCGCAGTTCCACGAGAACCACGTGCTGTCGCAGAGCTTCGCCTTCAACCTCTTGATGGGAAGGGAGTGGCCCGCCTCGGCGGCCAGCCTCCAGGAGGCCGCGGCCATCGTCAAGGAGCTGGGCCTCGATGAGCTGGTCAAACGCATGCCCGGAGGACTTGGCCAGGCGGTCGGAGAGACCGGCTGGCAGCTGTCGCACGGAGAAAAGAGCAGGCTCTACATCGCGCGCACCCTCTTGCAGGGTGCCGAGCTGGTCATCCTCGACGAAAGCTTTGCGTCCTTGGATCCCGAAACCATGGGGGTGGCGGTGCGCTGCGTTCTCAAGCACGCGCCCTCCGTGATGGTGGTGTGCCACCCATGATGCCCATTCGCCGCCGCAGGCTCGTGCTCGCCGCTGCCTTCCTCATGCACGGCTGTGCCTGGCTTGGCCAGGTACCCCTGTACGGTCCGCCCCTGCCGGTGCCGGCGCCGGCGAAGTATCAGACCGACGCCTACCAAAGTCAGTCGGAGAAGCAGCTCTTGGAGGCCGAAGGCGCCAAGACGGCTTCGCTCGATCAAGAGCCGCGCGCCGCGGAGAACCGCTGGTGGAGCGCTTTTGACGACCCGGCGCTGGACGCGCTCATCCAGGAATCGTTTCGCAACAACTTCACCATCCACGACCTGCGCGGCCTCTACCACGAGGACATGCTGGTGCCGCAGATGCCCAACGGCCCGCTCTGGCCGCTGCAGATCGGCCTTCCGGTCAACGTGCAGCGCGGGACGGCGGGCGTGCCCGCGGCGCCGGGTTTTCCCGCCTACAGCTTCACCCAGAACGAGGCTGACCTGGGCATCGCGGCGACCTACCAGCTGGACGTCTTCGGCCAGCTGAGGCAGGCGCGGCAGAGCTTCATCGACCTGGCGGAGATCCAGGGGCAGTCGGGCGAGGCGACCATCCAGAACACCGCCCAGGCCATCGCCCAGACCTGGTTCGACGTCCTCACCCAGCGGGCCATGCTCGAGCTGCTCGAGCGGCAGATCAAGCTCAACGAAGACCTGGCGGCGCTGGTGAAGGCGCGGTTCGAGCTGCACCTCACCACGCGCCTCGCGGTTCTCCAACAAGAGCAGGTGCTGCTCAATGCGCGGGCGGGCGTGCCCATCATCACCGAGCGGCTGGCGCTGCTCGGCACGCAGATGACTTCGCTGTTGGCGCGGCCGCCCAGCCCCGACACGAGCTTCGTCCCGGCCGACCGCCGGCTGCCCGACCTGCTGCCCTCGCTGGGGCCGGCCGGAAAGCCCGTCGATCTGGTGAAGAACAGCCCCGAGGTGCGGCTGGCGCAGGTGCGCGTGGCGGAGGCGGAGCACGCCATCCAGCAGAACCAGGCCGGCTGGCTGCCGGTGGTGCAGCTCTTCGCCAACGGCGGCTTCCAGGCGTTCGACTTGAAGCGCCCCTTCGACATCAACCACATCAACACGCTGGGCTCGGTCAGCCAGGGCGGCCTTCCCACCAGCACGGCGCAGACCTTCGAGACCTGGTCGTTCGGCGCCAAGCTCATCTGGCCCCTCTTCGACGGCGGCGCGCGCATCACCGAGGCGAGGCAGTTCCAGATGACCGTCAAGCGCCGCAACAACTTGTACCTGGAGGCCTTCTACGAGGCGGTCCGGCGCGTCCAGGACGCGCAGATCGAGGAGCAGAAGCAGGCCGCCAACGTGAAGACGTTGAAGGCCCAGGTGGAGCTGGGCCGGCAGGTGCTGGCCGAGGCGCGGCAGCTCTACGAGCAGGGCCTGTCGGACTACCTGGCGGTGCTGACCGCCAACGCCAACCTCTCCGATCTGGAACGCGCCTTGATCTTGTCGCAACGGCTCTTGCTGTCCAACCGCATCGACCTCTACCGGGCCCTCGGCGGAACCTGGTCCAAGTCGATCGTCGACGTGGTCGATTGAGGAGAACACCATGGCTGAGCTCCAACCCACAGACGTGCTCTTCATCCCCAACCGCAGGCGCATCACCCACGCCATGCTCGAGGGGCCTTCCGGCAAGCCGGCGCTGCACATCTTCTATGGCGCGAAGGAGATCATCTTCCGCGAAGAGGAGATGATGCCCTTCGGCAACGCGCTCTTGAAGGTGGAGCGGTTCCGCGCGGACGAGGCCAAGGGCTGGTCCACTGCCGGCTACGAGTGGGAGAAGGTCCGCGGCCTGCTCGAGGCGCTGGTCAGCGAGGAGATCCTCAAGCACTTCGAGGACGCGCCGCCGCCGCCCAACTCGCAGACCTTCCCCAAGCACCTGGGCCGCAACGTCGAGGGCCGGCAGCCCGAGAGCTACGACGAGAGCCTCTGCCCGGCGATGACGCAGCGGGTGCTGGGCCGCGCCATGGATCTGGGAAACCTCGAGGTGGTGCTGCCCATCCACCGCGTGGCCCATCCGGCGGTGGACTCCGACGGGCGGCAGGTGGGCGAGAACAACGTCATCGACGGCCTCTATCTCGACTTTCCCACCGAGCGCCGCCTCTGCAACTACGCCGGCTCGCGCTATCACGCGCCCGAGCCCATCAACGCCACCGCGCTCAAGCACATGACCAAGCGGTGGCCCGAGCTGCTCTCCTTGACCGAGCAGTTCCGCACCCACTTCTTCAAGCGCTTTCCCGCGCACGAGAAGGCGCCGCGCGCGGGCGACGTGCACTTCCTGGCGGTGGGCATGCTCTCCGCGGTGGGCTACGTGCTGGTGCGGGGAGACAACCCGGTGCCCAACGGCCAGCTCGACGCGGGCCTCGCGGCGAGCTTCCGGCTCATCGACGGCGTCCGCATCGTCACCACCCAGCTGATGCGCGACACGGCCGGCAAGCAGAGCTGCGATCGCGTGGTGAGCGGCAAGGCCATCGCCGACTATGCGGAGCGGAACTTCCTCTACATGGACAAGTACGGCGTCTGCGCGGGCCCGCAGATCCTCATCGACGAGTACATGAGCGTGCTCTTGGACGGCGTGGCCGCGCCCATTCAGGTGCAACCGGACATCCACGCGCGGGTCGGAGACGTGGACACGGCCATCGACTACGCGCTGCACGGCATCCGGCTCGAGGGCATCGTCCGCAGCTACGGCTCCGCGCAGGGGATCCTCCACGAGCGGATGAAGGACGCCTTCGCCGGGCACGCGCCCGACGCAGCGCTTCTGCCCAAGCTGCAGGAGCTGGCGAAGATTCCCATCGACCGCGAGCACTTCTCGTTCCTGCGCAACGACCACTCGCTGCGCGAGACCTTCGAGATGGAGTTCAGGGTCAACGGTTGGCTCCTCGACGAAGCGCGCGCGGCGCTGCCGGCGGCGGACCTCGTGGGCACGCTCGAGTCGATGGAGGATCTGCGCCGCTTCAACGCCGACGCGCAGGCGGTCAGCGGCAGGAAGCTGGGCGAGTTCCTGACGGCCGCCGTTCCAGACTTCGCGACGCTGCCCGTGCCGCTGCGCGATGAGCTCCTGGCCGTCGCGGCGGAGTGCTTCGCGCTCGACCGCCTGGTGCTGCGGACTGTCGGCAACGAGCAGGAGATCGTCAACCGCCGCCTCGGCCGCAAGCAGGGCCGCGCCCTCACCACCGAGGACCTGACCGCCTACGCGCGGCGGTGCACGCCCGTGCTCAACAAGGTCCTGGCAGAGGGTCTTGGCCTCTCCATCTCCAGCACCGCCGGCGCCACCGTCGTCGCCCACGGACCGCACAGCCTGACGTTGAACTGAAAGGGATTCGCAATGCACCCGGAGCTCACCCGCCGCTTCAACGACAAAGTCCGGGACGAGGCGGCGGCCAGGTACGGCGTCTCGCCCCAGCAGCTGGCGCCGCTGAAGGCCTTCGAGAACTTCGTCTACGGGGCCACCAACCAGGACGGCACCGACCTCATCCTGCGCATCTCGCACAGCGCGCGGCGGACCTGGGAGTACACGCAAGGCGAGATCGAGTTCGTGCGCTTCCTGGCCGCGGCGGGGCTGCCGGTGTCGAAGCCGATGCTCTCGGAGACCGGGCAGTTCACCGAGAAGATCGACGACATAGAGCCGGGGCAATACTTCCTCGCCACCGCCTTCGAGCCCGCGGCCGGCGTGGTCTTCGACGACGCGCCGCCGCTGCGGGCCGCGTTCTGGGGGCCCAAGCTCTTCCGCGATCTGGGCCGCCTCTTCGCCCGGCTGCACAACCGCGCGCAGGAGTACAAGCTGTCCAACCCGCGCTTCAAGCGGCAGGAGTGGTTCGAGTACGACGTGGTCGACATCGACCGCTTCGCGCCCAAGGACGAGCCGCTGGTGCGCGAGCGGACGGCGGAGATCATTTCGCGGCTGCGGCAGCTGCCGACGGGGCCCAAGGAGTACGGCCTCATCCACGCCGACCTGCACATGCACAACTTCTGCTTCGACAACGGGCAGATCACCGCGTTCGACTTCGACAACCTCGAATATGCCTGGTTCGCGAAGG
>DATBAA010000082.1:0-10845 GCA_036271755.1 Myxococcales bacterium
CTCGACGAAGCGCCGCTGCACGAGTGCGATCTGGTCGTGCTCGCCGTCCCGGCCGAGCCTTTGTTGGCCATCCTGCCGCAAGTGGTGGCGCGCATGCGGCCGGGGGCGATTCTCACCGACGTCTGCGGCGCGAAAGAGCGCATCTGCGCGGCCGGAGAGCAGCAGGGCCGCGTGATCTTCATCGGCGGGCATCCGATGGCGGGCACCGAATATCGCGGGTTCGTGGCGGCGCATCCGGCGCTCTTCAGCGGCTGCACGGTGGCGCTCTGTCCGCCGGCTGGCGGCGGCAATGCGGCGGCTCGCGGCGAAGCCGTGCAGCGCGTGCGCGAGCTGTGGAAGTCCGCCGGCGCGGAGAAGCTCTTGGACCTGACGCCGGCCGCGCACGATCAGGCGGTGACGTTCGCCTCGCATCTGCCGTATCTCGCGGCTGCCGCGGTTGTGGAAGCGCTGCACGGCTCTTCAGAGGCGGGGCTGGCCGCCGAGCTCGCCGCCGGCGGCTTCCGCGACACGACGCGATTGGCGGGAGATGGCACCATCTCGGGCGCGGCCGCGCTCAATCGCTTCGTCCCCGAAGCCGCGCGCAGCCTGGCAAAGACGCTGCGCGAGCTCGCGGACCTGATCGACTGCGACGCGGCCGGCGCGCTGCAGCGGCTCGGCGAGCTGGCCGAAGACCGCCGCAAGATGAAGCTCCCCCGCCCTAGGGCTTGAAGGTGTTGGTCATGGTGTCGACCTGCACGGAGGCGGTGCCGACGCGGAACGGCTGATCCTGGTCGTTCTCTCCCTGCAAGGCCACGATGTCGGCGTTGTACGTCTTGCCCGCCTGCAGGAAGCCGGCCGGCACGGTGAACGAGGTGCCGTAGACGCGCGACTGGACGAAGCCCACCGTGGTCGCGTCGTCCGGCGCGCTCAGCAGGTTGATCTGCACCACGTAGACCGAGGCCTTGCCCGTGGCCGGCGGGGTCCAGGTGATCGTCGGCGTCAACCCGACGCCAGTCTGGGGCTGGAAGGCGTCCTTGCCGTTGATGAGCGGTTTGCGGGCGGGCGTCATCGTCGGCACGACCACGTCAGGCAGCTCGCCGACCGGAATCTCCACCAGGTAGCCGACGAGGGCGTCGACCTTGCTGCCATCGACGTCGAGAGTGAAGGTGGCGTCGTAGATGAACCGCCAGACGTCGTGGAACGTGCTGTCCGTGAAGCCGCCGTAGCTCAGAGGTCCGAAGTCGGTGTCGGTGTCGAGCTTGGGATATCGATACCTTGCCTGGATGATCCAGCCCTCCGGCGCGAACGGGTCGCCCTTGGGAAACGCGAGCGGTCCCGGCCTCGACGAGATCTCCACCGACGCGAACGGCTGGAACGAGCTCGGATCTGCCGTGAGCGAGGCCGCGGGATTCATCTCCGGCAAGGTCGCGGCAAACTGCGAGAACGCCACCGCCGTAGGTACGGAGCTGCTCAGCGGCGCCGCTTGCAACGCCACCGTCGCCCCACCCTCGAGCCCATTCGCCAGCGAGAAGGACGAGGAGACGGCGACCCGGTCGGCGAGCAGGACGTCGACGCCCTCCGCCAGCGGCTTTGCGTGCAGTTGGTAGAAGTAGGTGATGTCGCCCTGTGCGGCGTCCGGCAGAACGCCCTCCCCGAATTGGCCGGTGCTCCAATCGAAGGTCACCGTGGCGCGAGTCACGCCGCTCGCCGGCTTCTGCGCGTGCGTCGCCTCTTGCGTGGTGAAGACCTGGGTTGGGGTGACAAAGAGCGAATCGGTGCTCGACCAAGGATCCAGGCCCGTCACGTCGAGCGTCACAGGCGTGCTGTTCGTGGCAAAGGTGGCGGTCGAGCGGCCGTGGATGAAATTGGAGAGGTCCGGGGTGTCCGCCGTGAGGGGAAACATCTGGTGGAACATGCAGGGGACGAAGTTGTCTTGCGCGTCGGTGCACCCCGTCTCGAAGCTGTCGTCCAGGTAGTAGGTCCCGCGCGGCACGCCGGGCACGCTGTAGTTGCCATCGGTGTCCGTGACCAGCGCCTGGTGGACCGCTCCGCCGGCGCCGTCCGGGTAGACGATGAAGTTCGGTAGTTGGAACGGGGATCCCGCCGCTTCTTCGACCGTACCGTCGTCGCGCTCGTAGAACGTCTTGAACGTGCCGCTGACGGTGCGCGTGGCCGACAGGCACTGGCCAGCACTGCAGACGAGGTCCGGGCCGCAGACGGCGCCGTCGGGAGCGACGCTGTCGACGCAGACCGGCGCGCCGCTCTGACAGGTGAGCGCGCCGGCATGACAGACGGCGGGCGCGCCGCAGGCCGCGGATTCGGTGCAGGCCGCGCCTGCGAAGCCGCGGCTGAAGTGGCTGATCTGGCCTCTGGCTGCGCCGCCGGCGAACGTGGTGGTCACGGTCTCGTACTGCGTGCTGCTGCCGGCCGTGGTCCAGTAGATGGAGCCCGCGGTGCCCGAGGCTGGAATGGTGACGGTGATCGGCGCGGCGAAGGTGGCGCCCTCCGGGCCGAAGACGAAGATGGGCGAGAGCGCGCCGTCCGGAGGCGTCTCGCTGGAGCGGGCGATGGTGATCGTGGTGTCGGCCGAGACCGCGCCCGGCGGCACTTCCAAGGTGGCGCCGCCGTCCAGCGAGATGGTGCCGCCGGACGCGGGCGTCACCACGCCGGTGCCGTCGGTGGGGATCGGCGTGCTGCCCGCGTCGCCGGCGTCGGCGGCCTGTCCGGCATCGCCGGCGTCAGGCTCGCCAGCATCGGCCACCGGCCCGGCGTCGCCGGCGTCCGCGGGTTGTCCAGCGTCGCCGGCGTCAGGATGCTGCCCGGCGTCGGCGACCTGGCCGGCGTCGGGAGTGGTTTGACCCGCGTCATCCGAGCCGGCCGCCGTACCGCCGCAACCGATTTGGAAACAAAGCGAAACACTCACTGCAATCAAAGCAGTCCGCGACAGTTGGCCGAGCAAACGCATCATGATTTCCCCCCGCTGAGCAGCCCGGCTTACGGCCCGCAAGGGCCAGAAGTCAAGCCTGTTCTAGCCGGAATTTCAACGTCTGAAGATCCTTCTGGATCTGCGCGGCGTCCTTGGCAAACTGCTCGTCGCTCATTTTGCCCTTGAAGACCGAGAAGATTGGTTTGGCGACGACGGCGCTGAACATCTCTCAGCGCCTGGGCGGGCCGGTGGCGACGACGTCGCTGGCCATCCTGACTTCGCTGGTGACCGGCGCCCAGGGCCTCACCAACTCGAGCGCGTTCTTCATTCCGTTCCTGGCGCTCAATCTGCTGCAGTTCTCGGTCTTGATCCTGGCGAGCCGGCTGCCGGTGCGCATTCCCGTCCAGGCGGCTGCCAGCGCATGACCGTTCGTGGAATCTTCGTTCCACTCTTGGGATTCGCTATTTAGAGATCCGCCTCGTTGGGTGGCGCGTTCAACGTCATGGGAAGATCTCCTCGAAGGTCCTCGAGAGGTATCATGCGCAAGAGAATTCCGTACCTGGGACTGGCGCTGTGCTGGGCCTGCGGGGGCACTTCTTCCAATCCGCATTTCGGCGACACCACGCTGGTCTCCGCGGCCTCGCCGTTCGTGCCGGGCTGCGGCGGCGCTGGACAGCCCGGCGTCAACCACCCGGGCGGCGAGGTCGAACCGTATGTCGCCGCGGACCCGTCGGACCCCAATCACTTCATCGTCAGCTGGCAGCAGGACCGCTGGTCCAACGGCGGGTCTCACGGCATCGCCACCGCGGCCACGTTCGACGCAGGCAAGACATGGACCCGCGCGGTCGCGCCGGTGAGCCGCTGCGGCGGTGGCGGCGCGACGGCCGACTACGAGCGCGCGAGCAATGCCTGGGTGACCATCGACGCCGCTGGCAAGGCCTATCTGGGCGCCATCTCCTTCGACGCGACGACTCCGCGCTCGGCCATCCTGGTCAGCCGGTCGGACGACGGCGGCAGGAGCTGGGGCCAGCCGACGTCCATCATCGCCGACGACACCTTGGGCGTCCTCAACGACAAACAAGCCATCACTGCCGATCCAACCGACCCAGCCCGCGTCTACATCGTGTGGGACCGCGTCACCAACCTCAACGATCCCAACTCCGCAAACGGCTCCGGGCCCGCGCTCTTTTCCGCATTGAACGCCGACGGCAGCTGGACCGCGCCGGCTGCCATCTACGACCCCGGCACCAACGCGCAGACCATCTCCAACCAGCTGGTCGTCCTGCCCGACGGAACGCTGGGCGATCTCTTCCTGCACCTGACGGACTTCACGCTCGCCGTCCCGAACCGCCGGCTGGAGATCGCGACGTCGCCGGACCACGGAGCCACCTGGTCCGCGCCCATTCCTATCGCCGCGGCGGAAGACGTCGGCGTCTTCGACAGGGATGCAAACGTAGCCGTGCGCGGGGGAGACTTCATCCCGGATATCGCCGTGGACCCGAAGGCGGGCACTCTCTACGTGGCCTGGGAAGATGGGCGCTTCAGCGGCGGCGACCACGAGGGCATCGCGCTCTCGGTCTCGGTCGACAAAGGGCAGACGTGGTCCGCGCCCAGGCAGGTGAACCAGGTCCCCTCCGTGCCGGCGTTCGAGCCCAAAGTGAGCGTGAGCTCGACGGGCGCCGTCGGCCTGCTCTACGCCGATCTGCGCGACGACAAAGCTTCCGACGGGGCTTTCACGACCAGCTTTTGGCTGGCGATCTCGAACGACCAGGGAGCGCATTGGACCGAAACGCAGGTGGGGGCGGACTTCGACCTGCGCGGCGCGGACTTCGTGGGCCTCTACTTCCTGGGCGACTATCAGGGGCTCGCGCCGGCCGGAGCAGGCTTCATGACGGTGGTGGCCGCGACCACGGGGAACCCCAGCGACCAGACCGACATCTTCGCGTCCCCGTTTCTCGGTTCTCCTTAAAGGCGCGGCCGCGCGACGAGGTTCTGCCAGAGGCGGCGCAGGTTCTCGAGGCCGCCGGCGGTCGAGCTGAAGAGCGTCGTATCTCCGATGAAGAGATCGCCCTTGAACAGGCCCGCGCGCGACTGCAGGAGCGCGTCGAAGCTGGTCCGTCCGCTGCGATGCGGCGGCGCCGAAGGCTCCACGTCCTGGCGGACCAGCACCTCGAGCGCTTCCGTGGAATCTCCGAGCCGCTCGAAGTGCGGCAGGTGCGCATGGGCGTTGAGCGCGGGCACGCCGTCGAGGAGATGCGAGCGATCGCGCCCGACGTGGACCGGCTTGGGCGAGCCGTCGGGATGGACCGCGGGCCGCAAGCCGAATTGGTTCTGCACGCGAAGTCCCAGCGCCTGCAAGAGTTGCCGCGCGAAGCCGCCGAACCGCTGCCGGGGCGGGATGGCGCGATCGCCGTGGTGCAGGAAGTCGCTCTGCTGCACGTCATCTTCACCGCTGCCGACGTCGTGGTGCGGACAGACGAAGAGCGCATTGCCCGGCTGATCGAGGAAGCGCCGCATCGCGAGAGCCTCGGCTTCCGTGGGCGTCTGGTTGGCGCGGTCGGAGTCGAAGCTGATGATGACGAGCGTGTCGCAGCCCATGAGCTTGGGGTCGTCGAGGCCGGTGATCTGGCCGTCGCCTGCGCCGCGCTCGAGAACCACGGTCTTCGCGCCGGTCTGCGCCGCTGCCTGCTCGGCGAAGGCGACGAAGTTCTGCTTCTGGATGTGGTCGAGGAACCCGCCGACGCCCTGATCGAATTGCCGCGCATCGGCGAGCTCGGCATAGCGCGGATAGAAGAGGCGCCGCAGCTCGAAGAGCGCGGGGAAGCGGTTGTCCAGCAGCGACAGCTCGACGCCGCTCTCTGCCGGGTGGCTCCAGGCGAAGTAGAGGCCGACCCGGCGAGAAGTCATGCTCCCATCTTAGCAGTGGATTTCGCCGAGGACGGGAATGCCGAGCTCGCGCGGCACCTGCCAGCGCTCGAAGACCAGGCCTCGCCGCAGATCGCGCAGCGCGGAGAGAAACACAGCCAGTGCGAGACCGCCGAGAAGGCCACCGAGCAGGATCGCCGGCTTCTTCGGCTTGAACGGCGCGCGCGGAACCTCCGCCGGGGTGACGACGCTGAAGCGGTGCTTGAAGTCGGCTTGCGCGCTCTCCAAGTGCATCTGCGCGCTGTCGATGCGATCGAGGAGCGTCAGGTACTTCGACATCGCGAATCGCAGATCCTCCTTGGCCTGCTCGATGGGCGCATCCTCAATCTCCGCGGTGGTGGCGGAGGCGAGCTGCCGCGCGGTCGCGGGCAGCCTGCCCAGCAACCCGCCCGCGACGTCCATGGCGCCGCGCCGCGCGCTCTCCGCCCGCAGCTCGTCCCTCTGCTCCTTCAGCGCGCGCAGCTCGGGCGGGTCGATCTGCTGCAGCTCGAGCTGGTGACGCAGCCCGAGCACGGCAGGATGCTCGTCGGCGAAGATCTTCCGGGCATCCGCGAGCTCCGTCTGCAGCTCTTCCAGGCGCGCGCGTCGCGGTTGCTCGACGGCATCGATGGCGCGCGTCTTCGATTCGAGGGCGGCGCGCAACTCTTCGCGCTTCTGCTCCGCGGTCTGCCGCTGCGGTCGCCGCGTAGCCGGCACTCCAGCCCTCGCCGGATGCCGTTGATTCGCTGCCTCGCGCGCTGCTTCGACACGCTCCACGCCGGCGACGATCACCTCGCGCAAGCTGCTGGTGTGCAGCTCCAAGATGCCGATGGCGTCTTCGAGCGGCCCCATCTCGGTCGCGCGCCGCTGCTCGAGGAAGTTGCGATGCGCGGCGTCGACCAGCTGGTAGGCCATGGCAGCGTCTGGCCAGTCGAGCGCGATGGTCACGGTGCCCGCGCCCACCTGCACGTCGAGCCGCGTCTCCAGAGTGCCCACCATGGCCGCGATTCGATCTTCTTGCGAAACGGACCGGGCGGGAGCCAGCCGATCGAGAAGCTTCAGCAGCGGCGCCCGCGAATCCGGATACTTGCTCACCAGGTCCGTCTGCCGGACGAGCTCGACCAGATTGTCATGGCGAAGGATGGCCTGCCGCGCCGCCAGAGTCGGGTCTTCGCCCCAGACTTCCGGCGCGTTCGGGTCCACGGTCTTGCCCAGCAGCGTGCTCTTCAGCGCCAGGATCTGCGTCTCGCAGTGGTACGTCTTCGGCAGCCCCCAGAGCAGCAACGCGGTAATGGCCAGGACCGCAGCGGTCAGCGCGCAGATGAAGGCGCGGTGGCGCGAGATCGATCCCAAGAGGTAGAGCAGGTAGTCCTTGATCTTCGCGTAATCGAAGAGGTCCGCGTCGTCAGGCTGGGAGACGAGCGGCGGCTGATCTGCAGGCATGGAAGACCTCCCGGGAGTCTGGCGTCACCTCTAGAGTACAGGCAGCCGAGACCTGGGTCGACTGGACCACGCCGCCGCTACCGGGGACCACGCAGCTGTGGGTCACCCTGCGCGATGGGCGAGGCGGCGTGGCCTTCGTGACCCGGACAGTGACGACAAAATAATCTGCGGACGAGCGAGCGCCTGGGACGTGTGTTCACGACGCGGCGTGTGCACTTTGTTTCTCAGGAGGTTACTGCTCAAGTGAGACAACGGGTCCTCGGTCTTTTTCCCAGCGTTCCTTATCCGGCCAACACCGGCGGTGCGTTGCGCTCTCTTTCGATGATGCGCGCGCTCGACGGCGCTTTCGATCTCACCGCGATGGCCTGGGGCCGCGGCGCGGACGCGCTGGGCCGGACGCTGGAAGGCCGCATGCTGACGGTGAAGCGCGGCGGCCCCGTCGATCAGCTCTTTGCCGAGGCCATGGGTTTCGTCCTCGGCTGCCCCGCCGGGTATGCGCGGTACGGTTGGTTTCCCTCCAGCCTGCAGAAGCTGCTCGAGACGGAAGAGTTCGACGCCATTCACTTCGATCACCCGCACACCGCGCTCTCCTGGCCGCTCATCCGCAGGCTGCAGCCGAACGCGAAGCTGGTGCTGGACGCGCACAACGTCGAAGCCGAGATCATCGAGCGCGTGGCCGAGCAGTCTCCGCGCTGGCAGCGGCCCGCGATGCGCTGGCAGGCGTCGCGCATCCGCGCGCTGGAGAGTGAGTTGGCGCGGCAGTTGGACCTGGTCTTTGCCTGCTCGGAGAAGGACGCGCAGGCCTTCGAGGAGATGGGCGCCGGCAACGTTCGCGTGGTGCCGAACGCGATTCCCCCGATCAAGCCGTCCGCGGTCGCCGAGCGGCGCGATGTCATCTTCGTCGGCTCGCTCGACTGGCGGCCCAACGCCGACGCCGCGGTCGAATTGGCGAAGGAGATCTGGCCGCGCTGCCAACCGCTGTTGCCGGGAGCGCGCCTGGTCATCGTCGGCCGCAATCCGCCGCCGCACGTGCAAGCGCTGGCGTCCCACGACATCATCGTCACCGGCAGCGTGCCGTCGGTGCAGCCTTATCTCGACGGCGCCTTCGCGACGGCCATTCCGCTGCGCGCCGGCTCGGGAACGCGCATCAAGATCCTCGAGGCCTGGGCCGCCGGCGTGCCGGTGGTCGCCTCGCGGATCGCCGCCGAAGGATTGCCTTATGAAGACGAGCGCGATCTGCTGCTCGCCGAAGAGCCGGGACAGTTCGCGCGCTCGCTGGTGCGCCTGTGGCGCGATCGGCCGCTCGCGCAGCAATTGATTCACGAAGCTCGCCGCACGGTGCGGCCATTCACGCCGGAGCACATCGCAAAGACCGTCGCCAAATACTACGGCGAGCTCTTCGACGAGGAGACGGACAGTGCACGCTCGTATAGCTCGACATACGAAGATGCCATGGTTGCGGCCCCGTAACGGGCGGCGCGCTCGCAGGCAGACCTTTCGATTTGCGCTCGGTCTGCTGCAGTTCGCAGCATACGCAAAGCCTCCGACAGGGCGTGCGCGTCGCCGGGGGGGACCAGCACTCCGGCGCCGCCGCCCAACAGATCGGGCAATTCACCCACCGCGCTCGCGACGAGGCATCGGCCCAGCGCCAATGCTTCCAGAGCGGTCAGGGGCAAGCCTTCGGTCAATGATGGCATGGCAATGACGTCTGCCGCGGCAAAGACCGGCCGGGCGTCTTCCAGATAGCCGAGAAAGCGCACGTCCAGGCCCTCCGCTGCCTTTTCCAGCTCTTCGCGCAACGGACCGTCTCCGGCGACGAGCAGGGTCGTATCTTCGGGAAGCGCTTCCAAGAGTACGCGGTGGCCCTTCTCGATGGAGAGCCGGCCGATGACCGCGATGCAGAACCCATCGACCGCGTAAGCCTCGCGCGCTTTGTTGCGCTCCTCGTCCGAGATGGGTTGCAGCTCGGGCAAGCCGTTGGGCACGAACGAGATGGGAACGCGCTTGATCGACCGGCGCAGCTTCTTCTCCAGAACGCGCGAGACCGCGGCAACGCCCCGGGTGAAGTTGCCGAGAAAGCGCGCGAAGGCCTCATAGAGCTTCACCGCCCTGGTGCTGCCGGTCTCGCCGTGGAACGTCGCCACGACCGGAATGCGCGCGTAGAATCCAGCCATCAAACCGACGAAGAGCGCCTTGAAGTCGTGCGCGTGAATCAGCTGCACGCCATTTTCGCGCGCGACACGAGCGACTGCCTTTGCGCAAGTGAGATCGAATCGTTTGGCGCTATCGAAGCGAAACGCAGTGAGCCCGCGGCGGCGCGCCTCGTCGCCCAGATCGTCCGGAGTACCCGGCCGGGCAATGGCGCCAACCATTGCTTGATAAGGGGCTTCGGTGGCGGTGCCGAGCGCGAGCACGGCCCGGTCGGCGCCGTAGAGCGCGGCTCCTTGCCGCAGATGCAGGATGGGAATCACGACCGCTCGCGATAGAGCGCTTCGTAAGCGTCGACCATCGGCTCGATGGAGTGCTTCTGCGCGCGCTTCTTCGCTTCCGCGCCGAGGCCCGAACGCAGCGGACCGTCGAGCGCCAGCCGTGAGAGGGCATTTCCCAGCGCCGCGCGATCGCCCAGCGGCGCCAGCAGCGCGGTGGCCGAGTCTTCGTGGACCTCGCGGACGGGCAGCAGATCGTGCGCCAGCGTTGGCAAGCCCGCGGCCATGGCGTCCAGCATCGAGAGCGAACGGCCTTCGCTCAGCGAGGTCTGCGCGTAGATGTCGAGGCCCGGCAGCAGTCGAGAAGCGCCCGGCATCAGGCCGGTGAGATGGACGTTGGCGTGACCTTGCGCGGCCCGCCGCAATTCGGCCTCCATGGGACCGGTGCCAATCAAGTAGAGCCGCACGTCCGCGCGGTCGGCGAACTTGTCGAGAAACGCTTGCAGCAACTTATCGGGGCCTTTGATCTCGCGCAGTCCGCCGATGTAGCCGACGGCGATGGCGCCTTCCGGAATTTGCAGCTCTGCACGCGCCGCCAGCCGCTGCTCCAAGGTCGGCTCGATCAGCGGCACGCCGTTGGCAATCACCGGGACGCGCGTTCCGCTGGGCGCCCAGTCGAGGATGTCCTGCTTCACCTTGTCGCCGCAGGCCACCAGCGCGTCGGTCGCGCGGGCCGCCACCGACGCGGCTTTGCGCTTGTTTCCCGCCGGCGTGCGCTGCTCGTGGAAGGTCGCCAGGACCCGCGTGCTGGGCCGCAGCGCGCGTGTGGCCACGGCGTTCAGCCACGGGCCCAGGTCGTGCGCGTGCAAGTGGGTGACGGCGTCTTTTTCCAGCGCTTTGCGGATGCCCAGCAACGCGCCCATCGAGAGCCCGGCGGCAGGCAGCAGCTGGACGTCGATGCCTTGCTTTTGCGCCAGCTCGCGCACCGGGCCGTCTTCGCCCAGGGCCAGGATCGAGGTCTGGATTCCGCGCTGCTGCGTGCGGGCCGCGAGCTGCACGACCAGCTGCTCCAGCCCGCCCAGGAGAAGTCCGTGAATGAGATGCGCGACGCGCACAGCCATACGGCCGAAAGCTAGTCACGCAGGCAGCTGCCGGCTACCCCTCTTC
>DATBAA010000083.1:0-12920 GCA_036271755.1 Myxococcales bacterium
GTTCTAGCAAATTCTCCGAACGGCTAAAACGCATCAGGCCCGCCGGAGGCGGCACTGATGGCACGGGATGTGCTCTACAGGAGCGGTATGACGACCATCGAGACGGGTCCCATCGTGTTTCAGCCGGAAGGCGGCTCGCCAATCAAGGCGTGGACGCGCGGCGTGCCTTTCGAGGCCGAGGCGCGGGCGCAGGTCGAGGCTGCCAGCAAGCTGCCCTTCATCTTCAAGTGGATCGCCATCATGCCCGACGTGCACCGCGGCATCGGCGCCACCGTGGGCAGCGTCATCCCTACGCACAAGGCCGTGATTCCCGCGGCGGTCGGGGTGGACATCGGCTGCGGCATGATGGCTACCCGAACCAGCCTGAGCGCGAAAGACCTGCCCGACAACCTGCACGCGTTGCGCGTGGCCATCGAGCAGGCGGTTCCGCACGGCCGCACCGACAACGGCGGCCGGAACGATCGCGGCGCTTGGAGCGCCGCGCCCGATCGCGTGCAGTCCGCCTGGGGCGCGCTCGCGGAGCGCTTCGAGTCCATCACCTCGAAGCACAAGGCGCTGCGCCAGGGACAGACCTTGGGGCAACTGGGAACGCTGGGGACCGGCAACCACTTCATCGAGACCTGTCTTGACGAGGAGCAGCGCGTCTGGTTCGTGCTGCACAGCGGCTCGCGCGGGGTCGGCAACCGCATCGGGCGGTACTTCATCGAGGTGGCGAAGAAGGACATGCAGCGCTTCTTCGTCAATTTACCGGATGAAGACCTGGCCTACCTGCCGCAAGGCACCGAGCACTTCGACGACTACCTCGAGGCTGTCAGCTGGGCGCAGGAGTTCGCGCTCCGCAACCGCGAGTTGATGATGGAGGCGGTCGTCGGCGCTGCGCGGGCCAGCGGCTTGCCGGAGTTCACCACCGGCATGGAAGTGGTGAACTGCCACCACAACTACGTCGCTCGCGAGAAGCACTATGGCGAGAACGTGATCGTGACCCGCAAGGGCGCGGTGCGCGCGCAGAAGGGCGACCTGGGGCTCATTCCGGGCAGCATGGGAGCGCGCTCGTTCGTGGTCCGCGGCTTGGGAAACGAAGAGAGCTTCCAGAGCTGCAGCCACGGCGCGGGCCGCACCTTGTCGCGCACGGCGGCGAAGAAGGCCTTCACCCTGGCGGACCACGAGGCGGCCACGGCTGGCGTCGAGTGCCGCAAGGACGCGGGAGTGCTGGACGAGACGCCGGGCGCGTACAAGTCCATCGACGCGGTGATGGAAGCGCAGAAGGATCTGGTCGAGATCGTCCACACGTTGAAGCAGGTCGTCTGCGTAAAGGGTTGAGGAAATGCGCGAGATAGATGGAAGCAGGGGCGAGGGCGGCGGTCAGGTGCTGCGCACCTCTCTGACGCTCTCGCTCCTGTCGGGTGAGCCGCTGAAGATCGTCAACATCCGCGCGGGCCGGCAGCGTCCGGGCCTGCTGCGCCAGCACCTCTGCGCGGTGAAGCTGGCGGCCGAAGTGGGCAACGCAGAGCTCGAAGGCGCGGAGGCGGGCTCGCGAGAGCTGACGTTCAAGCCGCGTGCATTGAACGCGGGCGATTATCAATGCTCGGTCGGCACCGCGGGCAGCGCGACGCTGGTGCTGCAGACGGTCTTGCCGGCGTTGTTGCTGGCCAAGGGCCGGTCGACGCTGACTCTGGAAGGCGGCACGCACAATCCGCTGGCGCCGCCGTTCGACTTCCTCGCGCGTGCGTTCCTACCGCTCTTGGACCGCATGGGCGTGCGCATTGAAGCCACGCTGGAAAGGCACGGCTTCTATCCGGCCGGCGGCGGCCGCATGCGCGTGGTCATCGAACCCGGGCCTCTGCAGCCGCTGATGCTGCGCGAGCGCGGCGCCATCGTCTCTTGCTCGGCGACTGCTTTGCTGGCGGCGCTGCCGGCGTCGATTGCGCATCGCGAGCTCTCGGAGCTGAAGCAGCGGCTGGGCTGGCCCATGGAGCAGCTCAAGCTCCTCGAGGTCGATCGCGCGTTCGGGCCCGGCAACGTGCTCTTCGCGGCGGTCGAGAGCGAGCACGTGACCGAGGTCTTCACGGCCTTCGGCGAGAAGAGCGTGCGCGCCGAGCAGGTGGCGGCGTCGGTCGCTGGAAAAGTGCAGCAGTACCTGGCCGCGGGCGTGCCGGTGGGGCAGCAGTTGGCCGATCAGTTGCTCCTGCCCATGGCGTTGGCCAAAGGCGGCGCGTTTCGTACGCTGCCGCTGACGGAGCACGCGCGCACCCAGCTGGAATTGCTGCGAGAGCTGTATGGCGCGTCGTTTGCCGTCCGCGAAGAGAGTGGAGTGGTCGACATCTCGCTCGTATAGGACCAAGGCACTAGCAGGCTGGCGGGTCGTGACTACCTTGCAGGGCAAGCTCCCTGCCGAGGTTTCACGAATGACCCGTCTCCGAATGCTGCTGCCGCTCCTGACCCTCGCCCTCGCCGCCTGCGCGGCCAGCGTACCACTCGATGGCGCCTATGAGGCCTGCAATCCGGGCGACGACTGCGCGCAAGACACGGTCTGCGCTCCCTCGTCGCTGCCTGCGCAATTCTTTGCCGGGTCCCTCTGCACCAACGGGTGCAACGTCGCGCAAGACTGCTTGCAAGACCTGCAGGAGTCCGTGCTTTGCGTAAACTCGCAGTGCTACTTTCAATGCCCGCAGAACGGCTCGGCGTGCCCGAATGGTACGGCCTGCATCAGCTTCCAGGATCAGGAAGGCTTCGAAGTCGACCTGTGCACGCCGGGCAACTGATTACTTCGCGGCGGCGGCGAGGGTCTTCTTCTTGTCCCGCCGGTACTTCGCCCATCGCTTCTTCGCGGCGGTGCGAATGCGCTCGATGCCCTCCACGGAGAAGTTCCGTTTCCGGGCGGGAGCCTTGGCGCGCGCCGCTCCATTGCCGGCGCCGCCGAGGCGCGTGGCGATTGCTTCGGCGAGGTGGTCAATGAGCGAGTGGATGGGATCCGGGTTCTTGCGGGGACGTGCCATGGGTTTTCACCTATCGGGTTTCAAGCCATCGAAACCGAGGACTTCCTGAAGTAACGGATCTGAAGAAAGAATCCTATCAGATAAATCAAGAAGAGAACCGGCGGCACTGCTTTCAAGAACGGCTCGTCGGCGGACTTCATGATTGGACCGCCGATGGGAAGCCGGGTCAGCGTCTCGGTGAAGCCGGGAATGAGCTGAAAGACAAAGGTCAGAGAATAAGCCGCCAGCTGTACCGCGTGCGACCGCTTTCCAAACCCGCCCCGGCTAGCAATATATCCTACCGCGAGCGCCACGATGGTGAGCACGGCGAGAGTATGGGGCGGCCCCCAACCGCCATGATGGAAGATCCCGAAGGCAGTCAACGCCGTGAGCAGGGTTCCAACGAGATACGTCTGCCCAGACAGGTTGTTGAGCGTGAATTCTTTGTAACGAATCAAAGCCGCGAAGCCGCCGATGAGCGCGATGACGCTGATGGCTGTGTGAATGATTCCCAGGGCCGACAGTGTGTTGGGCATTGTCGCACCATGACAGACGCGCAGCGATTGGTGAAGCTGGTGGCCGCCCGCGCGAGCAAGCGCGCGCAGGCACGAATCTTTTCAGCGCTCCGCGCGCGCATCAACTTGCGTCTTCAACGAATCGCTGCCGCGACGGCCGCGATCTCCCTGGAGGCAAGTCATGAGAGCGGTGGTTTGGAAGGGCCCGAACAAGGTCGCTGTGGAGACGGTCGAGGACCCGCGCATCGAGAGCGCCACGGACGTGATCGTGCGCATCAGCACGGCGGGTATCTGCGGCAGCGACCTGCACATGTACGAGGGCCGGACGGTGGCGAAGCCGGGACTGGTGATGGGCCACGAGAACATGGGCGTCATCGAAGAGGTGGGCAGCGCCGTGCAGCAGCTGCAGAAAGGCGATCGCGTCGTCCTGCCGTTCAACATCTCGTGCGGCAGCTGCTTCAATTGCGCGCGCGGGTTTACCAGCGCCTGTCTGGTCGCCAATCCCGAAGGAGTCGCCGCCGGTTATGGATATGTCGGTATGGGCCCGTACAAGGGCGGCCAGGCCGAGATGCTGCGCGTGCCCTTCGGCGACGTGAACTGCCTCAAGCTGCCCGGTAATCCTGGCGATACATTGGAAGATGACTTCCTGCTCCTCTCCGACATCTTCCCTACCGGCTATCACGCAACCGAGCTGGCGGGAGTGCAGCCGGGCAGCACGGTGGCGGTCTACGGCGCTGGCCCGGTCGGGCTGCTGTCGGCCTATAGCGCCATGCTGCGCGGCGCTTCCGAAGTCTACGTCATCGACGCGGTTCCCGACCGGCTGCAGAAGGCGGAGGCCATCGGCGCGGTCGCCATCGACTTCAAGAAGGGCAATCCGGCCGAGCAGATCAAGCAGCTGCGCTTGAACAATCCGCTGGTGCGGCAGTCGATGCGCAAGGGCGAGGAGAAGATGGCCGGCGTCATGTGCGGCATCGACGCGGTGGGATACCAATCGAAGGACTTCGAGGACCCGAGCAAGGAGCACGCCACCTCGGTCATTCAACAGCTGGTCGAGGTGATCAATCCGACCGGAGCGCTGGGCATCATCGGCGTCTTCCTGCCGCAGGATCCGGGCGGCAAGGACAAGGGCGAGAAGAACGGCAACTACGTGCTCCCGTATGGCCAGCTCTGGGAAAAGGCGATCACGCTGGGCATGGGGCAGACGCCGGTCAAGAAGTACAACTACTTCCTGCGCGATCTGATCATCGCCGGCAGGGCCAAGCCCAGCTTCATCGTCTCACGCCACATCGGCCTTGCTGAAGCGCCAGACGCGTACCAGAAGTTCGACAAGCGCGAGCCGGGCTACACCAAGGTGTTGATCAAGCCGGGCCAGGAGCCGCGAGCAACTCATTGATGAGTTGAGGCGTCCTGTGCTCGTCCTCGAGCACGGTTTCAGAAGGGGTCGGCCTTGGCCAGCTGATCGGCCAGGGCCGCCGCTTCGCTGGTGGGCAAGCCGCAGACGTTGCTTCGGCAAACATAGGCGACGGCTTTTCCCGGACGCGCGTGGCGGCCTTCGAACAAAGGCCCGCGCCCTTTGCCGTCTTCGGCCACGGCGCGCACCGCGTTGGGCAGATAAGCCCGGCGTAGAACCTGCATCAGCTCGTTTTCTGGCTGGCCCGGTGGTACGACCAACACCACCTCCAATGCCCTATCCAGGGTCCAGTCGAGCGCGCCCAGCATGGCCGGCATCGAGGGACTGGCGCCCGCGAAGGCCTCCATGGTGCGCACGGCTTGTTTCCGCCAGCCGAGGTTACCGGTCAGCTCCGACAAACGAAGGAGGTTCAATGCCGCCATTGAATTCCCGGCCGGGATGACGCCGTCGTGCGCCGGCTTCTCGCGAAACAGCAATCCTTTGCTGCCATTGGAAGTGAGGAAGTAGCCGCCTTTGCTATCGCGAAAGTGGCCATCGAGGGTCTTTTGCAGCTCCAGCGCCTTTGAAAGCCAACGCTGATCGCGCGTGGCTTCGTGCAGGTCGAGCAGGCCTTGCTCCAACGCGGCCAGGTCGTCGAGGAAGCGCTCCTTCTCGTTCAAGCGAGGCAGCACGGCGTCTGCCGCTCTTGCCGCGGCGGCCGTGTAGCGCGGCTCGCCGAATGCAAAGCCCGCGCGGGCCAGCGCCGAGATCATCAGGCCGTTCGAGGAGGGCAAGAGCTTGTGATCGATCGCCGGCTGCTCGCGGCGGGAGCGCGCTTCCAGCAGCTTCTGCCGGTCTTCGCCGGGAAGCTCGCTCACGCGCCGCAGGATGCTTCGCCCGTCGAGCTCGCCGCTGGAAGAGACTCCAAGCGCGGCGGCAGCGGCTGGTGCGCGCTCGCCCAGCACTGCTTGAAGCTCGGGCAACGTCCAGGTGAAGAAATAGCCTTCCACTTCAGAGCCGCCCGGCGCCGGACTGTCCGCGTCGCTGGCCGACCAGAAGCCGCCGGTGGCGTCCGTCATCTCGCGCAGCACGTACTCCAACGTCTCGCGCGTCACGCCGGCAAAGTCCGCGCGGCCGGTGACTTGCCACGCTTCCAGATAGAGCGAAGCCAGCTGCGCGTTGTCGTAGAGCATCTTCTCGAAGTGCGGCTTCAGCCACTGCCCGTCGGTCGAGTAGCGATGAAAGCCGCCGCCCAGCTGATCGTGAATGCCGCCCGCGGCCATGGACTCGAGCGTGTGCACCACCATCTGCAGCGCCTGCGGATCGCCGGTGCGGCGGTGGTAGCGCAAGAGCAGCTCGAGCTCGACCGGCTTGGGAAACTTGGGCGCCTTGCCGAAGCCGCCGTGGACCGCGTCGTAGTCGCGCGCCAGCTGTTCGACCTGCCAGCGGATGGCCATCGCGCCCGGCAAGGTCTTGGGCTGCTCCGGCCGCGCCACCTTCCGCACCGCTTCGGTCAGCTGCTTCGCCGCGGCGGCGACCTGCTCGGGCCGCTCGGTGTACGCGCTCTTCACCGCCGCCAGCATCTTCAAGAAGGGCTCGCGCGGAAAGTAGGTGCCGCCGAAGAAGGGCTTGCGGTCTGGCGTGAGCGCCACCGTCATGGGCCAGCCGCCGTCGCCGGTCAGCGCCTCGACCGCGGCCAGGTAGATGGCGTCCAGGTCCGGCCGCTCCTCGCGATCGACCTTGATGGAGATGAACTGCTGGTTGAGCACGCGCGCCACCTCGGGGTCCTCGAAGGACTCGCGCTCCATCACGTGGCACCAGTGGCAGGTCGAATAGCCGATGCTGAGCAGCACCGGCTTGTGCTCGCGGGCGGCGCGCGCGAAGGCCTCGTCGCCCCAGGAGTACCAGCTCACCGGGTTGTTCGCGTGCTGCAGCAGGTACGGGCTGCTCTCGAGGATGAGCCGGTTGGTGAAGAGCGGATGCCCGTATTTGTCGAGGTGTTTGCTGTGCGGGTGAAAGCCAGGACCCTTGGCGGCGAGCGCCGCGCCCAGCTTCTCCACCAGCGCGTCAGACGGAGCAAGCCCGGGCGCAATCGGGTTCAATTCCAGCGCGAAGAGCAGTGCCAGCAACATGCGGGCAAAGTACTACGAAGCCGCAGGGCTACCCGGGGTAAGGCGCCCTGCGGCTTCCGAACCGCCGCTAACGCCGCGAGGCCGGGGGGGTACCGGCACCGCTGCCCGCGGTTCGATCGTTGAGCGCGGACTTCTTCTTCGCGCCCGATTCGCTGGTGACGAACTCCACGCGGCGGTTCTGCTGGCGGCCTGCCGCGGTGTCGTTGGTGGACACGGGGTTGGCCGCGCCGTAGCCGCGCGCCGTCAAGACGTACGGCGAGATGCCGTTGGCGACGAGGTAGCCGCGCACCGCCTCGGCGCGCGCCTGCGAGAGCTTCACGTTGCGCTTCGCCGAGCCCTGGTTGTCGGTGTAGCCCTCGATGCGCACGTCGCCGAATTCGGGGTTGTCGTGCAGCGCCTTCACCACCTTGTCGAGGATGGGCAGCGACGAGGCCAGGAGCACGGCCTTGGCGGTCTCGAACTGCACCGGCGCCAGCAGGACGACCTTGCCGTCGCGAACCGTCTCCACCGGCTCGGGAGCGGGCGTGGGCTCGGGCAGCGGCAGCGGCAACGCCACGGCGGGAGGCGGAGCCGGCACTGGATCCGGCGCCGGCGCGGGAAGGACGGGCGTGATGACGGCGCGCTGCTCGAGCGGCGCGGCCGCAGGCGGAGCCGCGCAGGCCATCGGCTGGACATAGACGAGGTGCTCGCGCTCGCGCGGCTCATACGAGAGGCTGGCGAAGACGCGGAAGCGCGGAGTGCCGTAGCCGTTGGTGAGGCCGGGGCCGCCGCCCATGATGGCGGTGACGCCCGCGGGCAACATCCACTTGAGCGCGCCCATCGCCTCCATCGGACGATCTTGTCCGCCGGTCTGGCCCAGGCCGCGCTCGCCCGCGAAGGTGGCCAACGCCGCCAGCTTCTGCTCGCCGGCCTTGAAGGGCAGCTCGGCGCCAATGCCGTAGGTGAAGGCGTTGTGCAAGGTCAGGTCGACCAGGTGCCGCGGGTCGCGGAGCAGGACGCCGGCGTTCAAGACGAACTGCACCGGCAACAGCTCCTTCGAGGTGTCGAATCGCAGCTGCGGCTGGGCGGTGACCGAGCCCTGGCTGAGCCAGCTGTGGCCGGCGCCGGTGGGCAGCGCCAACGGCACCGCGATGGCGACGGCGAACTTGTCGTGGTCGATGATCTTCACCTTCGGCAGCACGCGGAAGTCGCCGATGCCGGAGCCCGAGGCGTCGAAGGTGTTGCCCAGCGGCCCGCCCGACCCGATGCCCTGCGCCACCAGCATCGGAACCTGCAAGCCGAGCTCGAGCCTGCCTGCGAAGCTCATGCTGGCGCCCAGGTAGAGCATCGACTGGTAGCGCAGCACCGAGAACTGCTGCTGCGGGTTGTTGGCGGTGCCCGAGGTGATGATGCGCAGCGGCTGGTTGGCGTAGTCGTAGAAGACGCTCAGGTGCAGGTCGCCGTTGGCCTGCGTCTGCGCGGCGCCCACCGAGAGCACGTCCAGCGCGCCGGTGCCGGGCTGGAAGCGGTCCACCACCAGGTTGCTGTTGTTGGCGATGACCGTCGTCTGCGCCGAGGCAGCGCCCGCGGTGGCCAGCACGGCCGCCACGATGGCGCCCCTGCGCTTGCGCATGCGGAAGAGCGCGAACATGACCAGGCCCAGAATCGGCGCGATGCTGCCGCCGCCCGAGGAGCAGCCCGAGGTGCCGGCCAGGGTGATGACGCCGGCGCCGGTGGCGACGCAGGCTCCGGCGATGCAGCTCGAGCCCGAGGCGCACTGGCTGTCGCTGCTGCAGGTGGCGGCGCAGGCGTCGCCCGAGCAGCCGAAGGCGCCGCACGAGGTCTGCGTCTTGGCGCCGCAAGCGCCGGCCGCGTTGCAGGAGGCGGCCGCGGTGGCGACGCCGTCGGTGCAGGAAGCGCCGCGGCAGACGGTGGTGGTGCCGGCGAAGGCGCAGGCGTTGCGGTTGGTGCCGTCGCAGCTGCCGCCGCAAGAAGAGCCGTCGGTGGCGCAGGCGGTGCGCGAACCTTGCGGAGCGCCGGTGACCGCCGTGCAGGTGCCGACGCTGCCGGCCACGTTGCAGGCTTCGCACTGGCCGTCGCAGGCCGCGTTGCAGCAGACGCCGTCGACGATGATGCCGCTCTGGCACTGCGGAGGCGTTGCGCTCGGGGTGCCGTTGGGGAGCTTGGGCTGGCAGACGCCCGCCGCGCAGAAGTTGCCCGTGGTGCAGTCGTTGTCCGCGGCGCAGTTGCCCTTGCAGGCGGTGGCTCCGCACGTGAACGGATTGCAGCCCTGGGTCTGGACCGCCGGGCACTTGCCCGCGCCGTCGCAGCTGGCGCCCAGCGTGGCCACGTTGGCCGAGCAGGCGGCGTCGCGGCAGCTGGTGCCCGCGCCGGGGTAGCTGCAAGCGCTGGTGGTGGTGCCGTCGCAGACGCCGCCGCAGGTGGAGCCGTCGGTGGCGCAAGCCTGGCGGCCGCCGCGCGGAGACTGTCCGGCGGGCAGCGCGGTGCAGGTGCCGACGCTGCCGGCCACGTCGCAAGCGGCGCACTGGCCGTCGCAAGCCGTGTTGCAGCAGACGCCGTCCACGCAGTTGCCGCCGGCGCACTGGTCAGCCGCGCTGCAGCTGCCGCCCGGATTCTTCTGCGGGGTGCAGACGCCGGCCGCGCAGAAGTTGCCGCTGCCGCAGTCGTTGTCCACCGAGCACCCGCCGGCGCAGGTGTTGCCGGTGCCGCAGCCAAAGGCGCCGCAGCTGACGTCTTGCTCGGCGGGGCACGCGCCCGCGCCGTTGCAGGAGGCGGCCATCACGGCGCTGTTGCTCGAGCAGGAGCCCGCGCGGCAGCTGGTGTCGCCGCCCGGATACGAGCAGGCGTTGCCGTGGGTGCCGTCGCAGGTGCCGCCGCAAGCCGAGCCGTCCGAGTTGCAGGAAGCGCGGCCGCCCACCGGGTCTCCGGCGACGGGCGAGCAGGTGCCGCCCTTGCCGGCCACGTTGCACGCCTGGCACTGGCCGTCGCACGAGGTGTCGCAGCAGAGGCCGTCCACGCAGAAGCCGCTGCCGCACTGATCGGTCGCCGAGCAGGTGCCGCCCGGGGCCTTCTTCGGGGCGCAGACGCCGGCCGCGCAGTAGTCGCCGCCCTGGCAGTCGGTGTCGGCCGAGCAGTTGCCCTGGCAGGCGTTGGCGCCGCAGAGGAAGGGCGCGCAGAGTTGGACCTGCAAGGTGGGGCACGAGCCCGAGCCGTCGCAGGCCGCGGTCAGCGTGGCCGAGCCAGCCACGCAGTTGCCGGCGCGGCATTCGGTGGACGAGCCGGGGAAGGTGCAGGACGCGGTGTGCGTGCCGTCGCAAGAGCCGCCGCAGAGCGAGCCGTCGCTGGCGCAGGCCTGGCGGCTGCCGTGCGGAGCATCACCCGCGGTGTCGGCGGTGCAGGTGCCCTGGCTGCCGGGGACGTCGCACGCCTGGCACTGGCCGTTGCAAGCCGTGTCGCAGCAGAAGCCGTCGGTGCAGTGGCCGCTCGAGCACTGGTCGTCCTTGGTGCAGACGGCCACCGGGCCCGGATCGCTCTTCGGGAGGCAGAGGTGCAGGTCGCTGCAGAAAGCCGATGACGAGCAGTCCGCGTCGCCGTTGCACAGCACGTTGCAGGCGGTGCCGGCGGCGTTGCAGGCGAACGTTCCGCAGGGGATGCCGGTCACCGAGGCGCAGACGCCCAGCGAGTTGCAGCTGACCGCGACGGTGGCGATGCCGTTGCTGCAGGAGGCCGGCGCGCACTGCGTGGCCGGGCCGGGGAAGTCGCACTGGGTGGCGGAGGTTCCGTCGCAGGTGCCGCCGCAGAGCGAGCCGTTGCCCGCGCAGGTGGTGCGCAAGCCGTGCGGCTCGCCGGAGGTCAGCGTGGTGCAGGTGCCGGCGTGGCCCGCGACGTCGCAAGCCTGGCACTGACCGCCGCAAGCCGTGTCGCAGCAGACGCCGTCGACGCAACTACCCGTGCCGCACTGGTCATTCGCGGTGCAGGCGCCGGCCTGCGGCTGCTTGGGAACGCAGGCGTGGGCGGCGTTGCAGAAGTTGCCCGAGGCGCAGTCGCCGTCGCCGCTGCAAGTGGTGTTGCACGAGGTCGCGCCGCACGTGTAGTTGCCGCACGACTGCGTGGTGGTGGCCGCGCAGGTGCCGTTGTTGGCGCAGGAAGCGGCCAGCGTCTCGACGCCGCTGGTGCAGGAGGGCGGGGCGCACTGGACGAGCGAGCCGGGGTAGTCGCAAGCGCCGCCCGCGCTCAACAGATCGCAGGTGCCGCCGCAAGTGGTGCCGGCGCCGGTGCAGGCGGGGCGCTCGCCGTGCGGCTGGCCGGTGAGGACCGGCGAGCAGAGGCCCTTGAGGCCCGCGACGTCGCAAGCCTGGCACTGGCCGGTGTTGCAGGCCGTGTCGCAGCAGACGCCGTCCGTGCAGTGACCGCTGCCGCACTGGTCATCCGTGGTGCAGGCGCCCGCGAGCGGCTCCTTGGGAACGCAGGCATGCGCGCTGTTGCAGAAGTTGCCCGAGGCGCAGTCGCCGTCGCCGTTGCAGGTGGTGTTGCAGGTGGTGGCGCCGCACGCGAAGGCGCCGCAGGACTGGGTGGCCAGGATGGGGCAGCTGCCGTCGCCCTGGCAGCTGGCGGGCAAGGTTTCAAAGCCGTTGGTGCAGGAGGCCGCGGTGCACTGCGTGGCAACTCCGGGGAACGAGCAGGCGTCGACGTTGAGGCCGTCGCAGGTGCCGGCGCAGAGGCCGGTGCCGTTGCAGCTCGGGTGTCCGGGGACAGGCGGAAGACCGACGCTGACGGCCAGGCAGATGCCCAGCGAGCCGAGCAGGTTGCACGCCTGGCACTGGCCGTTGCAGGCGGTGGCGCAGCAGACGCCGTCGGTGCAGACGCCGCTGCCGCACTCGTCATTGCTGGTGCAGAGGATGCCGTTCGTCTTGACGAAGACGGCGTTCAGGGTGTGCGCGGCCTGCACGTTGGTCTCGGTGTAGAGGCCCAGAAGAACCTGGGCAGTGACGTCGGTGCCGTTGTCGGTCAGCGACGAGAGCTGGAAGCCGACCGCCGGCGTGACGGTGCAGACGACGGTCGAGCCCTGCACGGCGGCGGCGGGACAGAGGACGGTGCCCGAGCCCGTCACGTTGGTGGTGATGGGGAAGGTGAGCTTGTCGAAGCGCGCGGTGACGGTGGTGTCGGCCGCCGGCGTGAAGGTGCAAAGGGGCAGCGCCGAGCCGTTGCAGAAGGTGCCGCTCCAGCTGGTGAACTGCGAGCCGGGGTTGCCGGTGGCGGTCAGCGCGATGGGAACGCCCGGGACGAAGGTGCCCGTGCAGGTCGTGCCGCAGTTGATCGCGATCGGAGCGCTGACGACCACGCCCTGGCCGTTGCCGGCCGCGTCCTTGGCGACGGTGATGTTGACGAGCGAGCCCGAGAGCTGATCCTGATCGGCGGCGGTGCCGTCGGCCGGGACGGGGTTGACGGTGGTGAGGTCCGCCGCCGTGCCCGAGAGCGTCAGCGTGCCCGGGCCCGAGCCGGGGACGACCTGCGCGGTGTAGCTGCAGTTCACCGAGCTGTTGGCCGGCATGCTGAAGACCGACACCAACGGCCCCAACCCCGGGAGCGGCAAAGTGACCACCAGCGGGCCGCCGGCGTTGGGCGTGCAGGTCCAAGCGGTGTTCACCGCGTTGAGCAGCGGCGGAAGGGTCAGCGTCACCGCGGGGGCGGCGGCCGGACCGGCGTTGACGACGTTCACCGAGTAGATCGTGGTGGCTCCCCAATTCAAAGCGGCGACGCCGTCGTCGATGGTGAGCTTCACGTCGGCGAAGAGCACCGACTGGACGATGTTGGTGATCACCTGGTTGGCGTTGAGCGCGACGCCGCCGTCGGCGCTGACCTTGGCGTTGGCGTTCAGCAAACTGCCGGTAGCGGCGGGCGCCTTGAG
>DATBAA010000084.1:0-2811 GCA_036271755.1 Myxococcales bacterium
AGCACCTCGTCCATCATCTGGAAGACCGGCGCGTCGTGGGGCAGCTCGGGGAAGAGCTCGCGAAACGGCCTGCCGCGCATCTGCGAGGCGTTGCGGCCCACCAGCTCTTCGTAGCGCGCGTTGGCCAGCGACACCAGGAACTGCGGGCCGCTCACCACCGAGACGGCCACCGGCGCTTGCATCAGCTGCGCGTGCATGCGCGAGCGGGCGGTGGCCGACTCGTCGCGGGCCGCGGCGTTTCCGACGCTGCGCGAGAGACTCGCCACCACCAGCTTGTGGAAGCGCGCATACGAGGCGCTGGCCGGCAGCATGGGCGAAAGGCCGAGGACGGCGTAGCCGAAGCGCCGCCCGCCGGACGATTCGATAGGCAGGATCACCGCCCCGCGAGCGCCGGACGGCGCGTCCTGCAAAGCGACGAAGTGCGCGTCTTCCTTCACCAGCGCAAAGGGCCAGGCCACTTCCGCGGCGGCGCCGAAGCTGCCGGCCAGCGCCGCCTCGCCGGACTCGTCGAGCAGATAGAAACGCGCGAAGGGAACGTCTCCCGGCGCGCAGGCCATCTCGGCCGCGGCCAGCGCGCACGCCTCCGCCGGAGTCCGCGCGGCGCCCACTTCGGCCAGCGCGTTGAGCAGGCGCAAGCGGCGCTCCTCGATGACCTGCGCGGTGGTCTCCGAGACCGTGACCAGCACCCCGCCGAGCACGCCGCGCTCGTCGCGAATGCCGCTGTAGGAGAAGGTGAAGTAGATCTCCTCGAGAAAGCCGTTCCGGTGCAGCGGCACCAAAAGGTTCTCGAAGCCCACCGCCTTGCCCTTCATCACGCCCTCGAAGAGCGGCTGGATGAAGCTCTCCCAGATCTCGGGAAAGACGTCTGCCACGCGCCGGCCCTGCGAGGGATGCTTGCTGGCGCCCAAAATGGGCCGGTACGCGTCATTGTAGAAGTGGGTGAAGTCCGGCCCCCACGCCACCATGCTGCCGAACTTCGAATCGAGCAGCATGCTGACCGCGGTGCGCAGCGACTGCGGCCACGTCTCGACCGGGCCCACGGGCGTAGCGGCCCAGTCGACGGCCCGCATGAGCGCGCCCATCTCGCCGCCGCCGGCCAGCACTGTTTCGATTGCATTGCGACCAAAGCTCATCGGAAGTGCGTCTTCCATACACTCGCGCCCCGCCGCATGGCATCCTCTGCCGCGACGAAGCGAACAACTGAACCCTCGGAGCCCGATGCGTCACGCCCTCTGTGCCTTAGCCCTGCTGCTCGCCGCTCCCGCCGTCCGCGCCCAGGCGCCCGCGGAGGACTTCAACGCGCTGGCCGCCCGCTACTTCGCCTACTACTACTTCCACTTCGCCCCCAGCGCGGGCACCCAAGCCGGTCTCCACCAGTATGACGGCGAGCTGGAGGACTACTCCGCCGCGACGGTGCAGGAGCAGGTGCTGATGCTCCACGACTTCGAGCGCAAGGTGCAGGCCATGCCGCCCGAGGCGGACCGCGAAATTCTCTTGAACAACATCCGCTCGCAGCTGCTGGCGCTGACGGTGATTCGCAATTGGGAGAAGAACCCGGACAACTACTCGTCGGGCGTCACCGGCTCGATCTTCGTCCTCATGGAGCGGCCCTACGCCGCGCCGGACGTGCGGCTGCGCGCGGTGGTGGCTCGCGAGAAGAAGATCCCCCAGGTGTTCCTCGACGCGCGCAAGAACTTGAAGAACCCGCCGCGCATCTTCACCGAGATCGCGCTGGAGCAGATTGGCGGCATCATCCACTTCTTCCAGAACGACGTTCCGGCCGCCTTCGCCGACGCCACCGATCCTGACCTGAAAGCCGAATTCGCCGAGTCGAACACGGCGGTCGTCAAGGCGCTGCAGTCGTACGGCAGGTGGATGAAGTCGAGCCTGCTCCCGCGCTCGAAGGGCGAGTTCGCGCTGGGCAAGGAGACCTATACGAAGAAGCTGCTCTACGACGAGATGGTCGACATTCCCCTGGAGAAGCTCCTGGAGATCGCCTGGGCGGACATCCACAAGGACCAGGCCGAGTTCGCGCGGGTGGCCAAAGAGGTCGATCCGAACAAGAGCGCCGCCGAGATGCTGGCGGAGCTCGCGACCATCCACCCCGCGCCGGACAAGCTCCTGGGCGCGTTCAACGACACCTTCAGCTCGTTGATCGGCTTCATCAAAGAGCACCACATCATCACCATTCCTTCGGACGTCGAGCCCACGCTGGAAGAGACGCCGCCCTTCATGCGCGCGACCACGTTTGCTTCGATGGATTCGCCCGGCGCGTTCGAGACCAAATCCACCAAGGCCTATTTCAATGTGACTTTGCCGGAGAAGAGCTGGACGAAGCAGCACACCGCCGAACACATGGCCGGTTTCAACGTGGGCACCATCATCTCCACCGCCGTGCACGAGGCTTATCCGGGCCACTACGTGCAGTTCCTCTGGCAGTCGCAGTTTCCCTCCACGGTGCGCAAGCTCCTGGGCGCCGCCACCAACGTCGAAGGCTGGGCGCACTACTGCGAGCAGATGATGCTCGACGAGGGCTATGCGGCGGCGGCGGCGGACGCGACTCCGGCGCAGCAGAAGCAGGCGAAGCTCATTCGCCTGGGCCAGCTGCAAGACGCGCTGCTGCGCGATGCGCGCTTCCTCAATTCGATCAAGCTGCACACCGCCCAGGGAGAAGCTTCCGGCACCTGGACCATGGAGCAGGCCATCGACCTCTTCGTGAAGGAGGGCTATCAGTCCCGCGTGGTGGGCACCGTCGAGACCAAGCGCGGCACGGCCGACGCGACCTACCTCTATTACGCGCTGGGCAAGCTC
>DATBAA010000085.1:0-3171 GCA_036271755.1 Myxococcales bacterium
AGCAACGCGCAAGAGACGGCTCATTTGTCGCGGCGCGATATAGAATGGGCAAGTGCGGCTCTTCGGACTGACGGGGAACATCGGCGCGGGCAAGAGCACTGTCGCGAGGCTGCTGGCGCAGCGCGGCGTGCCGGTCATCGACGCCGACAAGCTCGCGCGCGAGGTGGTGCAGCCCGGAGAGCCGGCGCTGGAGGAGATCAAGGCGCGCTTCGGCCCGGACGTCTTCCAGGCGGACGGCTCGCTCGACCGCAAGGCGCTGGGGGCCCGCGTCTTCGCCAACGCAGAAGAGCGCGCCGCGTTGAACGCCATCGTCCACCCGCGCATCGCCCAGGCTTCGGCCCGGCGCATCGCCGCGCTGGCCGAGGCCGGTCACAAGGCGGCGGTCTACGAAGCGGCGCTCATCGTCGAGAACGGCCTGGACAAGGGCATGGACGGCCTCATCGTCGTCGACGTTCCCGAAGAGTTGCAGCTCACGCGCCTGCGCGCGCGAGATGGCCTGACCGAACCGGAAGCGCGCGCGAGGCTGGCCGCGCAGCTGCCGGCGGCGAGAAAGCGCGAGCGGGCCACCTTCCTCATCGAGAACCACGGCTCGGAGACAGACCTGGAAGCACAGGTCGCAAAGCTGATGCAGGTGCTCTCGTCATGACGGTCTTGATCACCGGCTTCCCCAAGCTCCTCTCGCGCCGGCTGGCCGGCACCATCCTGTCGGACAGCCCCGGGGCGGAGGTCGCGCTGCTGGCCGAGGACCACCAGGAGATCGATCTGCGGCGGTTCATCGCCACGCTGCCGTCCGGGCGCGCGCGGCCCTACATCGGCGAGGCCTCGTCGATGCATCTTGGGCTCTCGACGTCCGAGTTTCGCGAGCTGACGGGCGTCTGCACCGAGATCCTCCACGCCGCCGAATCGAACGACTTCGACGCCGACCGGCCAACGCTGGAGCGCATCAATCGCGAGGGCACGCGGGCCATCGTCGAGCTGGCGCAGGACTGCAAGCAGCTGCGGCGGCTGACGCACTTCTCCACCATCTTCGTCAGCGGCGAGCGGACGGGCATCATCTCCGAGGATGAGCTGGCCACCGGGCAGTCCTTCCGGAACGGCTACGAGGAGACCAAGTTCGAGGCCGAGCTGATCGTCCGCCGCGCCATGGGTCAGGTTCCGGCCACCATCCTGCGGCCTTCCATCGTCGTCGGCGAGCGCGACGGAGCCTATGCATTGCTCCTGACTCTGCTGCGCAGCCCGCTGCAAGGAGCCCTGCCGGGCGCGCCGCTGAACCTGATCGGCCTCGACTTCGCGGTGGCGGCCTCGCTGGCGCTGCACCGCGACCCGCGAGCGGCTGGACGGACGGCGCATCTGGTCGACCCGCACCCCTCCAGCGTCCGGCGCGTCTACGAGCTCTTCGCCCAGCGCTCGGGCCGCAAGCTGCCCCAGGTGCGGCCCAACCTGGGCACCAACCTGCTCGACCGGCTCTTCAAGCAGCAGCGGGCCGCCCTCAAGTACGCGGGGCACCTCGCCTTCTACTCGAGTCGCAATCTGCTCGAGCTCCTGGCGAGCACCGGCCTGTCTTGCCCACCCGTCGACAGCCTGCTCGACGATCTGGTGCGCGACGCGCAGGCAAAGAACGACTAAACTGGCCTTCCCCTTGGCGGAGCAGAGATGAACAATCAGGAGTTGGTCCAGCGCGCGCAGGCGGTGCTCTTCCAGAACTACCGGACGCAGCCCATTGCCCTGATGCGCGGCGAAGGCACCGACGTCTGGGACGCCGACGGCAAGAAGTACCTGGACTTCATCGGCGGCATCGCCACCGTCTCGGTGGGTCACGCGAACCCGCGCGTGCGCGAGGCGCTGATGGCGCAAGCGCAGCTGCTCTGGCACGCTTCCAACCTCTACGTCACCGAGCCGCAGATCCGCCTGGCCGAGAAGCTGACGGCGAAATCCAAGACGCTCAAGCGCGCCTTCTTCTGCAACAGCGGTACGGAAGCGAATGAAGCTTTGATCAAGATGGCGCGCCACTTCCACGTGGTGAACGGCCAGCCAGAGCGCATCGAGATCATCTGCTTCACCAACAGCTTCCACGGCCGCACCATGGGCTCGCTGGCGGCCACCGGGCAGCCCAAGTACCAGCAGGGTTTCGGTCCGCTGCCGCAAGGTTTTCGCTTCCTCGATTATGGAGATGTGGCGCAGCTGGAAAAGGCGGTCGGGCCGCAGACCTGCGCGGTGTTCTTGGAGCCGGTGCAGGGCGAGGCGGGCGTGATGACGCCGCCCAAGGGCTATCTGCAGAAGGTCCGCGAGCTCTGCGACAAGCACGGCGCGGTGATGCTGCTCGACGAGGTGCAGACCGGCATGGGCCGCACGGGCGCGTACTTCGCCCACCAGCATGACCGCCTCGAGCCGGACGCCATGAGCCTGGCCAAGGGCATCGCCGGCGGAATGCCGCTCGGGGGTGTGCTGGCCACCGAGAAGCTGGCAGCGGTCATGACCCCCGGCACCCACGCGAGCACCTTTGGCGGCAACCCGCTGGCCACCGCCGCCGCCTGCGCGGTGATGGAGATGCTGGAGGGCGGCCTCATCGAGCAGGTGCAGCGTGCGGGCGCTCGCTTGTCCGAGCGGCTCTCGGATCTGCAGCGCACCAACAAGCGCGCCGCCGGAGAGCGCGGCCAGGGTCTGCTGCGCGCGCTGCTCCTGACGGAAGACCTGGGTGCAAAGGTAGTTGTCAGGGCCCGCGAGCTTGGTTTGCTGGTCAATGCCATCGGCGAGCGGACCATCCGGCTGGCTCCGCCGCTGACGGTGAGCGACGCCGAAATCGACCGGGCCGCGGAGCTGCTCTCCGAGGCCGTGGCGACCGCGTGACGAAGTTTTTGTCCGTTGCCAGACGTGCGGTAAACTGTCTTGCTGGCATCGAGCGCACCTTTGCGCTCGAAACAGGGAGTGGTTGAAAGTGGGCGCCGCCCCTTTGCGATCCGGAGGTTCCATCGATCTGCCAGCCGACATGCAGGCGGAGCTGCGCGCGCTGGAAGCGCGAGGCGCCCGCGTGTCGCACTATGAATTGCTCGGCGTCCCGGCCGACGCGGACGGCGCGGCGGTCCGGCGCGCCTACTTCGAGCGCTCGAAGAAGCTGCACCCCGACGCCTGGTACGGAAAAGAGCTGGGCGAGTTCGGCCCGCTGCTCTCCAA
>DATBAA010000086.1:0-1823 GCA_036271755.1 Myxococcales bacterium
CGGCTTCCACGTGCAGAGCCACTGCAACAACTTCGTCGAATCGGTCGACCGCTACCTCGAAGCGCGCGTCGACCGCGAGCGCATCGCCATCGTCCACGGCGGCGACAGCACGCTGATCAGGCCCTATCCGATCTCCATCGAATGGCCCAACCATTGGGCCGAGGCCGCTCCGCCGGCAGCCGAATGCCGGGCGAGCGTGCTTGCCGAGCTGGGCCTGAAGGCCGACGCGCTCCTGGGGGTGGGCGTCGACCGGCTCGACTACACCAAGGGCATCGAAGAGCGGCTGCTGGCCGTCGAACAGCTGCTGCTCCGCCACCCGCAGCTTCGCGGCCGCTTCACCTTCGTGCAGCTCGCGGCGCCGAGCCGCACCGTGATCGATCGCTACCGCGAGCTCAACGAGGCGGTGGAGCAGCTGGCGGCGCGCATCAACGCCCGCTTCGGCGACGGCGTCTATCGCCCGGTCATCCTGCAGCGCCAGCACCACGAGCCGCCGCGCGTCTTCCAATACCTGCGCGCCGCCGACCTCTGCTACGTGAGCAGCCTCCACGACGGCATGAACCTGGTGGCGAAGGAGTTCATCGCCGCCCGGGACGACGAGCGCGGCGTGCTGGTGCTGAGCCAGTTCACCGGCGCGGCCCGCGAGCTCTCGGAGGCGCTGGTGGTCAACCCCTACGACCTGAAGGAGGCCAGCTCCGCGCTCGCCACCGCGCTGGCGATGTCGCCGCGCGAGCAGGCGGAGCGCATGCGCGCGCTGCGGGCGCTGGTCTCGGAGTTCAACGTCTACCGGTGGGCAGGGCGGATGCTCACCGACGCGGCGCGGCTGCGCCAGCGCGATCGCCTGACCCACCGCCTCGGAGCTGGCCTGTCCAGCGTGGAAGGAGCTGCCTGATGGATTCTATCTTCGCGAACGGAGTGCTGGAGCGGATCGCGACCTCCGACACCTTGCTCGCTTTCGACTTCGACGGAACGCTGGCGCCCATCGTCGGCGATCCGAAGCAAGCCGCGATGCGCGGCTCGACGCGACGGCTGCTGGCGCAGCTGGCGCACGTCTACCCTTGTGCCGTCATCTCGGGCCGGCCGGAGGAGGACGTGCTGCGCCTGCTCGCCGGAGTGACGGTCTGGTACGTCATCGGCAACCGCGCGCTGCAAGCCCAGGCCGACGTCGAGCGGCTCTTCGGCGAGGTCCACGGCTGGCTGCCGCCGCTGATCGAACGCCTCGCGCCGCATGCCGGCATCTCCGTCGAGGACAAGGGCGTCTCGCTGGCCATCCACTATCGGCACGCGCGCCAGCACGAGGCCGCTCGCGCGATCATCGGCGAGGCCATTCGCGGCATCCAAGGCGCGCGCATCGTCGACGGCAAGGAGGTGGTCAACGTGCTCCCGAAAGGCGGCGCGAGCAAAGGCGTGGCCGTCGATCGCATCCGCACGCAGCTCCGCTCCGCCACGACCCTCTATGCCGGAGACGACGGCACCGACGAGGACGTCTTCGCGCTCCCGGACCTGGTGGGAGTGCGCGTCGGAGAGCCCGCGGGCGGCACCGCGGCTCGCTACTCCCTGATCGGCCAGGAGGAGATCGACGAGCTGCTGGAGCGGCTGGTGGAGCTGCGCCCCCGCCGGATGCTGCGGCCGGAGTCGCGCTGGCGTCCGTCGCCGAGAAAGTACGAATGAAGGACATCCTCGGACCCGCCGGGCGCCGCGCCTTGGAGGAGCTCGCGCGCTCGAAGGTGCTGCTGGGCTTCGACTACGACGGCACGCTCGCGCCCATCGTGACCAGCCCCGAGCGGGCCGCGCTGCCGCGGTCGACCCGCGCGCTGCTCTCGAAG
>DATBAA010000087.1:0-4160 GCA_036271755.1 Myxococcales bacterium
CGTCGGCGTGACCGAGGTTCGCATCTACAGCGGGCCGGACATAGTCGCGACGCACACCGAGCCGCACACCAGCGTCGTCGACCTGGCGCACTACCGCGGCCTCTGGCGAGAGCCGTCGCCGCTGCCGCCGGTCGACCCGCCGCGGACGCTCGAGGCGTTGGGCCGCAGCCTCGCCGACCATGAGGCAGCCGTTGCCGGAGGTGCGCGATGAGCGCCATTGTCCACGCGCGCGTGCTGGAAAATCTCGCGCGCTTGCGCCTCGGCAGTGTGGCCGAGCGTCTCGACGCAGTCCTCGCGGAGGCCGCCCGCGGCCCGCCGACTTACCTCGACTTTCTCGACTCTCTCCTGCGCGGCGAGGTCGATTCCAAGCATCGCAAGCGGGTGGCGATGGGCCTCTCCATCGCTCACTTTCCTTCGGTCAAGACGCTCGACGAGTTCGATTTCAAGTCGCAGCCGTCGGTTGATCAGCGGCTCGTCCGCGAGCTCGCCACCGGCCGCTTCATCGCCCAGGCCGAAAACGTGCTGCTCTTCGGGCCGCCCGGCGTCGGCAAGACCCACCTCGCCATCGCGCTCGGCCGCGCCTCCGTCGAGGCGGGCCACTCGGTGCTCTTCAAGCTCACTTTCTACGCAAAGCCAAAACTGGTCATCATCGATGAGCTCGGTTACCTGCCATTCGAAAAGCGCGCGTCGCATCTCTTCTTCCAGCTCGTCGCGCGTCGCTACGAGAGAGGCAGCCTCCTCGTCACGACCAATCAGCTTGTCTCGCAGTGGGGCCAGGTCTTCGGCGACGACGTGCTCGCTGCGGCCATCCTCGATCGGCTCCTGCACCACAGCCACGCGCTGCTCATCCAGGGCGACAGCTATCGCCTCAAGTCGAAGCGCAAGGCCGGCATTCTTTCAGGTCAAGCAGTCCAGCAGCGGTAGCAGTCCAACCCAAACAGGAGGGGGCAGAAGTTCTGTCGTTAGGGGGTCAGTAAGCAATGTCGTTTGACAGAGGATACGTCCTTCTGAAGGCAGGATCGATGGTTGCCTCAAAACTCGGCCCGCGAGTTGCGCTCTAAGGGCAACGCACGGCGAACTGTCAAATCGGCAATCAAACAGCAGATTAGCTGCCGCGGCCGGCGAGCGCCGCCAGCCTGAGCTCCGCCGCCTGGGTCCACCCGATGCGCAGCAGCCACACTTTCGGCTCGTGCAATGGCTCCGCGATGCTGGAGGCAAACCGGTCCTTCCATCTCGCCGGCAAGTTCTCGCGCGAATGCTTCCTGTAGTTCTGGAGCACATACCGCACGGTGTTCGCGACCTCTCGCGGGGTCGCGAGAACGTGCGCGTGATACCGATCCGCAAAGACCGTCCCGCACCGCCCTGCGAGCCGATTGAGTCCGACGGCGATCCGCACCGCGAGCCCCTTCATCGACTTCGAGAGCGCCTCCCGGCCGTCTGCCTCGACGATGAGATGCAGGTGATTTCCCTGCACCGAGAAGTGCACCACCTGCATTCCAAACCTATCGCTCGCATCGCGTAGCGCGCGTTGAATCAGCCCGAGCCGCGACTGCGTCCGCAGATATCCCACGCCGGGCCTCATGCGCTGCGTGATGTGAATCGGGCACCGCGCCGAAAACTCCTCCCTGGGCAGATGCGGGACCCCTGGTCCAATCAATCCCGGATGCGGCCGTGTCCGTGGACGCCCCGCGCCCGGCCGCTTCCCGCCGCGTTTGGGAAAGGCCAACGTGAGCTGCGTGTTCCGTTGCATGAGGAATAGCATACAATTTTTGAGAGTGAAAACCAAGGGTCCGGATCGGATACAGCGATGAATTTTTTGGGCGCTCCGCCGCTGCGCGGCTCCGCTTGTGCGGGCCTACGCGGCCCGCAACGCCCGCGGCTGACGTCGCAATGCCTCCCCCGCGCCACAGGCTCCGAATCGCCGAAGCCGTTACCTGCCCGCGAGGAGGTCCCTGCTCGTCAATCGCAGCTCCCCGGTCGACCGCCCCGCCGGCAGCACCACGCGCCGCGCGCTGATGCCCGTCGTCTCCTGCCACGCGCCCAGCACGTACATTCCGGCCGGCACGTTCTCGAATTCAAAGAGACCGTCGGCCTTCGTCAGCACCGCCGGAAGCCCCGCGGTGACCACCACGGTTGCCCGCTCCCACGGATGGACGTCGCAGCGAACCGTGTAGATGCCCGGCTTGTCGAGCGTGCCTTGCATCTCGCTTCCGCGGTTGCTGAGCCCGTGGTTGAAGAAGGTCGTCGACGTCAGGTAGGTGTGGACGTTGTGCAGGATGGGGTCGTTGTTGACGACCTCCAGCACCTGCCCGACGGTGGCGGTCTGCACGCGCGGCTCCAGGGAGCATTTGTCGAACGCGACCAGCGCGCTCTTCCACGGCGGTGCTTGCGGCGGCGCCTCGAAGCCCACCAGCCACACCGCGGCGTCGCGCACCACCCCGCCCAGGCCGACCAGCGGGGGCAGATCGTCCGGCGCTTTGAACTTCGCGCAGTAAGAGTCGCGCTGGCGGTGCTCGGCCAGCGGCGCCGGCACCGGGCCGGCCCACGCCACGCGGCCGGTGAGCGAGGCCGTCGCCAAGCCCGCGCCGCCCGGAGCCAAGGTGACGGTCCAACGCTCGGGCTCGTTCGAGACGCGCATCTTCCGATCTTCTTCGACAGCGACGGCGGCGGCGGCAGCAGCGGGCGGGGCCGCGGCTCGCGGCGCGTCGGGCTTCTTGCAGCAAGCGTCCGGCGCTTGGACGAGCTTGCGCAGCGCCGGCGTTGGCGGAGCTGGCGGCGGCGGGTCTCGCCTGACGACGGCCGCCCGCGCGGGCAGCTCGGGAGGCATCCGCGCGGCCGCCTCCGGCGCGGCCAGCACCAGCGCGTCCGTGCCGCGCCACCAATATCCGGCGACGAAGGCCATCACCGCCAAGAGGCTCAGAATCAATGCAGTCCGCAGCCGCATGCCGCGCAGCATCGGCCCGGACGGGGCCCGCGCGCAACTACCTGGGGCAGCGCGGGCCGCCCGGGACCGGCGTCAGGTTCAAGTCCGTCACGCCTTTGCTGTTCTCGACCTTCAGCGCCAGCTCGAGATCGCCGTTCTCGCACGACAGCCGGAACGTCGCCTTCGTCTTGCCGTCGCTCTTCATCGACGGCCCCAGCTTGCACGCGCCCTGGTTGGCGTTGGCCAGGTCGAAAGCGCGCCGCGCCTTCTTGGTGTCGGCTTCGGGCGCGAAGAGCTGTGCGGCGGAGAACTCGCTCCAATGAACGTAGAGCGCCAGGGCGCGGGCGGCGTCCTGCTGCAATTGATTGTTGGGCGGCAAGATCGACTCCAATACCAAGGATTGAATTCGAGCCGGCGCGTCGGAGGTGAGCTCGACCGACATGGTGATCTCTCCGATCTCGCAGTCGAGGTGCATGCGGCCCCGCAGCGCATTCTCCGGGTCGACGATGTTGTCCGGGTGGCACTTGCCGTGCACTTCGGTCAGCGCCGCCAGCTCGGCGCGCTGCTGCTCGGGCGAGCGGTAGGACGCGTAGTGCACGTCGAAGAGCGACGAGGCGCGCTTCGGATCCCAGGAAGAGAGCAGCTCCAAAACGCCGGCGCGCGCGCGATCGAGCTGCTCGGAGATGGCGGTGGGCCGCGCCGGCAAGAGGCTCTTCTGGCGCAGGTTCTTGATCAGCTCGCTCAGCGCGACGGCGCCCGACGTATAGGTCAGGTTGGTCATGCTGAAGAAGCCAATGCCTTGCGCGGGCAACAAGAGAACATACGAGCCATAGCCGGGCAGCCCGCCAGAGTGGGTGACGATGCTCTCGAAGGTGCAGGTGGAGCGCACGGCCCAGCCCAGGCCGTAGCCGCGGGCCAAGACGTCCAGCTCCTCATGCTCGTCGCGCGCCGCCACCACCGGCAAGCTGCGCTGCATGGAGTGGGCCTCGCGCAGCGAAGCGCGGCGGACGGGGCCGTCGTCGACATCGTCGCGCGGCGGCCAGGCGGCCAGCTGAAACGCGATCCACTTCGCGTAGTCGCGCGGGGTGGTCCAGAGGCCGCCGATGGGCGCCCACGAGCCGTCGGCCAGCACGGGCTCTTCGTGCGGCGCGTCGTCGTTGAAATTTCGCGAAAGGCCGCTGGAGGGCATGGCCGAACCCTTGCGGCCGTAGCCGTGCGCCTTGTGCTCCTCGGGAAC
>DATBAA010000088.1:0-2970 GCA_036271755.1 Myxococcales bacterium
CGTCGAGGCGGACGACAACAAGGTGCTGTCGCGGGGGATGCAGGGTCTTTGCATCAGACTTGCCAAGGGTCTGAATGCCATTCTTCGGCGGCGAGGCAGCTTGTTTGATGATCACTACCATTTACATCTGCTGGCGACGCCCACGGAGGTGGCGCGGGCGGTCGCGTATGTTCGGGACAACGCGCGCAGGCACTATGGCGGCGGCATCGAGAGTGATTACTTCAGCTCGGGCAACGAGGAGTGGCGGGAATTGATCGCGGCGCCGGGTACGTGGTTGCTCAGCGTGGGGTGGCTGCTGCATGGACGGCGTCGGCCTGGCCTGGCGGCTCGAGCCCGGCAGTCTTGATGGTCAGCGGCGGTCCGCCCATCCGCTTCCGCTTGCGCCATCGTATGACGGGTTGGGTTGCAGCGGCAGGCGCGCGCGGGCGGCGAACGGCGCGGGCGGTGGCGCGTCGTACCCGAGCCGCTCGAACAGCTGCCACCACTCCAGCACGCGACCGTCCTGATCCAGCGCCACCAGGGCGATCACCTGATTCGACCGGGGCCCCGAGATGCTGCCGGTCAGCGTGACCACGGGCTCGTTCGAAACGGCGAGCGCGGCCTGGCTCTTCAGCGCCTCGCGCGCCTCGTCAGAGAAGGCCTTGGCGACCCGGAGGTCCGTGCCGGGGCCGGCGCGAAGCTGCGTCAAGGAGATGGCAAGCGGCAAGGAGCGCATGCGGTCTCCGTCCGCCACGGCGCCGGTGTAGGCGCCGCCGCAGAAGCCGCCGGCAGTGACGTTGCGCAATTCAAAGGTGCCTTTGCCTTCGATCTCGAAGATCTGCCCGGCAAAAGCGTGTTGCAGATCGGACAGGTGGCAAGCGCTGGTCCTGGCCGGCGACGGATCGCGCAGCTCTCCTTCGATGCGCGGAAAGCGGGCCGCAACCGTCATGGCGAAGCGGCGCGCGGCCTCTTTCACCATCACCGGGTCGAAGCTGTTTTCACTCGGGCGAGCAGCCTGCCCGGCGTCCTTCGCGGCCGCGGCAAAAGAACAAAGAAGGAAGACGATGACCATGCGCATTGTGGTCCCCTTTCGATGCTGCAGGAGATTTATGCACATCTGCGCGCGAGTCAACGGCGCAGCTTGGCGAGGCGGCGAATGCGGCGGCGGGTCATGTTCAAAAGCCTCCAACGAGAAAGCGGGCGAGGCCGCCGCAGGCGCAGCCAATCAATGCTCCGGCGGCGACGTCGAGCGGATAGTGCGCGCCCAGGTAGACGCGAGAGAAACCTATCGAACCGGCGAGCACGAAAGTTAAGGGGCCAAGGCCCGCGCCCTGCCCGGCCAGCGCGATGGCCACCGCAAAGGCCGCGGCGGCGTGGCCGGAAGGAAAGGAAAAGGCGTCGGGGTCTTCAATCAAAGCCACGAAGCCGTGGAACGACGGCCGGGGCCGGCAGCAGGCGCGCTTCAACACCTGCGAAACCAAAGTGGCCAGGACCGCGCCGGTGCCGAGCAGCAGGCCGAAGCGCAAAGAGTGGCCGCCGCAGCAGATCAAGAAGAGGCCGATGGCGATCCAGCTCTGCGCGTCTCCCAGGTGCGTCAGCGCGCGCATGGTCTTCACCAGCGCGCGCGGGCGGTAGGTACCCAGGCTGCGAAAGACGCGCTCGTCGAGAGATCTCAAGAGCCCGATCATGCGGCCTCCAATTCAGCGTCGTGCTCCGCGAAGGGCTCGACCAGGTGGCTGCCCTTCTCGATGCGCAGGACGTTGCCGCGCCAATCGATCTTCCGGCGGAAGGCGCCGACCGCCCATAACCCGGCAATGAGCAGATCCTTCACCGGCACCAGCGCGATAGCCAGCAGGCGCGGGAACCGGCCCGCCAGCCTGCGCGACAGCAGCGCATCGCTTGCACACTTGACCGCAATCCCCGACGCGCCAATCGCGATGAGGCGCAGGTCCAGCCCGCGCCGCGAGAAGGCCAACGCGCAGCCGGAGATTGCAATCCACAACACAGGGTTCAGCATCACTTCCGCGAAGTAGGCGACGGGCGAGACCCGGCGGCGCATCTGCGCCCAGCGCAGGTGGCGGTTGACGAACCGCTCCACCGTCCAGCCGTCGTTGACCGCGTGGACGAGGTATGGCGACAAAGCCACTTCATATCCGGCCAATTCGAAGCTGCGGCCAATCACGTAATCCTCGGCGAGGACGTTGCGCACCGACCAGAAGCCGCCCAGTTTTTGCAAGTCACTCAGGCGAAACAGCATCGACTTGCCAATGACACACGCCCTGCCCGCCGCCACCCGCGCGAGGCTCGCCGCGGAGGCGACAAACGAGTTCAGGTGCAGGTTCTCCAGTAGCGCGCCGCGGCCGGTGCCGGTGCCGACCAGCACGTTGGTGACGAGGCCGACGCCGGGGCGAAGCTCGGCGGCGGTCTCGCGCAAATAAGCTGGGCAGACGCGGACGTTGGAGTCGCTGATGAGCACCACGTCGTTGCTCGCCCGGTCGGCGAGGTGCGCGAGCAAGTTCACCTTCGGGTTCAACCCGAGGCGCCGCGCTCCCACGAAGACCTTCACGTCGACCCGCGGAAAGTCGCGCTGGACCTGCCTGGCAACGATCAAGGCCGGATCGCGTGCGTCCTCCGCGCCAATCAATATTTCGAAATCGGGATAATCCTGGGCCGCGAGCGAAGCCAGGTTCTCATACAGCCCGGGCTCGGTCCCTTTGATTGGTTTCAAAATTGTGACAGCCGGCGCGGGCACCGCTGTCCGCCGCTTGCGGGAGAGCAGGAAGAACGTCGCGGCGTGCCCGAACAGGGTCAGGAAGAGCGAGATGGGGGCCAGCAGCAGCACGAGGTCAGCCATGCCTGACGATGCTGCACGATCAAGGTGGCCGGCAGATCACAGTTGCGTAACTTCTGTGAGTCCGTCCGGGCCCTTAAGTCAGCCCGCGGCTGTGCGGGTGGCGCACGTCCGTACCTTTGACCATGAAGATGACCATC
>DATBAA010000089.1:0-10062 GCA_036271755.1 Myxococcales bacterium
ATTGCCCGAGGAGCGCGTCGCGAAGCTGGCCGGTCCCGGGCGGGTGCTGGGCGCGGTCATCGGCTGGTCGGCGTCGATGGTGGCGCCGGGGCAATACCGCGTGACAGGCGGTGGCAAGTTCACCCTCGGCGGCAGCCGAGAGGCGCTGCGGCACGAGGCTGCGGAGGTCCTCTCGGCTGCCTTTCCCGTGCGCGAAACGGAGAACCTGCCCGGGGCGCGATGGAGCAAGCTCGCCATCAACTGCGCCATGTCGACCATCGGCGCGCTCACCGGGCTCTCGCTGGGTGAGTGGACCGCGCTGCCCGCCGGCCGGCGCCTGGCGCTGCGCGTAGTTCGCGAAGTTGTGGAGGCGGCGCATGCCCGGGGCGTGAAGCTGGAGGCCATCTCCGGCCTGCGCCCCGACTGGTTGGTACAAACTCCCAGATTCTTTGGCGAGGCCGTCATCCGGCTGGCCGCGCTGCGCAGGCCAGCGCAGCGGTCGGGGATGATCGGGCGGCTGCAGGAAGGCCGCACCGCCGGCGTCGAGGATCTGAACGCGCTGGTCGAGGCGCCGCTCAACCGGCGAATTGTACAAATGGTCCGCGAGATCGAAGCGGGCACGCGGAAGATGTCGCCGGTAAACCTCGCGGAGCTCGCATGAAGTCGCGCTGGTGGCCGGTTTACGCGGCCTGCGTGGCCTTGGTGCTGGCCTTCCACTACCGGCTCGCGCTGCCGGGGCGGGCGTTGGTCGCCAACGACTTTCGCGCGCTCTTCATCCCGCTGCGCTCGGGGCTGCAGCAGACGCTGCGGGCCGGCGAGTGGCCCTTCTGGCAGCGCGGCATCTTCTTCGGCTACCCCATCCTCGGCGACATCCAGTTCCAGCTGTTCAACCCGCTCACCTGGCTGACCTTGCCGCTCGACGCCGCGCGGGGCGTGACGGTGCAGTCGCTGCTCGAGCTCTGCATCGCCGCGTGCGGCATGGCTTATTGGATGAAGCAGCGCGGGCTGCGGCGGGTGGAGGGCGTCTTCGCGGGGGTCTGCTTTGCGCTCTGCCTCAAGCAGACGGTGCATCTGCATCACTGGACGTTCGCCAGCTCGACCTGCGCCTGGCCATGGATGTTCGCGGGACTGGACGGCTTGAAGTCGACCGGGCGGACTCGCCATGCGCTGTTGGTGGCGGGGGCGACGGCCGGCACCTGGATCGGGGCGTCCCCGCAGATGGCCTGGTTCGGCTCGGGCCTGGCCTTCCTCTACGCTTTGTACGTCGCGGCCAATTTGTACAAAACGCGCAAACGGCTCGCGCTGCTCGCTGTCGTAGCGCCCCTGCTCGGCTTTGCGCTGGCGGCGCCGCTGCTGCTTCCGGTCGCCGAGCTCTCAGCCTTGGGTCCGCGGGGCGCGGGCATCACCTATCGCTTCGCGGCCTCTTGGAGTTGGGGAAGCTGGAGCACCCCCAAGGTCTGGCCAATCCTGCTCTTGCCGCGCGCCTGGGGCGGCCGCCCCGACTACAAAGGACCTCTCAACTATTGGGAGATCCAAGGCTACGCCGGACTCTTGCCGATGGCCCTTTTGGCCCTGACGCCGCTCCGCCGCAAAGGGCTTTGGATCTTCGCCGCGGTCGCGCTTCTCGGGGTGTGGATCTCATTTGGCGCTTTCGCGTTTCTCGATCTGCACCGGCATGCCTGGGAGCTGCTTCCCGGATATGGCGGCTTTCGCAACCCGACGCGCGCCCTCATGCTCTCGGCCTTTTGCGTCTCGCTGCTGGCCGCGGAAGGTTTGTACAAACTGCGCAGCGAGCCCAGGCTGCGCTTCCGGCTGCTGATCGCGCTGGGCGTCATCGGCGCCGGCATCGGCTGGTGCTCCGCCCATCCGCAGGGGTTTGTACAAACCGCCCTGCGGGATGACGCCGAGGCCGCGGTCTGGCTGCTCGCCGCGAGCGCGCTCTGGGCGTCGCTCGCGCGCGCGGACGGCCGCTGGGCCTGCGTCTGCGTCGGACTCTTTCTCGCCGACGTCTCCGTACAAACCTGGGACTCTCCGGAGGTCGGGCGCGCCTCGAACGAGAATCGCGCTCTGCTGCCCTTCGCGAAAGCCGTCCCGCCGGCTCCCGAAGCGCGCCGGGTGGCGGTCTTGATGCCTTGGGGAGAGTTCAACAACGCAACCTTCGCGCACGGTTGGGAGGGCGTGACCGGCTACGGCCCGACGCCCATCAATTCGGTGCTGCGCCTGATCGAGGCAACCTGGAAGGGCAGCATCGCTCCCGCGCGGCCCCTGGACGACGACGAAAACTTTCCGCGCTTTCGTACAAACTCACCGCTGCTCCCGCTCTTCGCCGCGCCGCTGCTGGCCACGAATGCCGGAGCGAACATCGAGCCCCTCGCCCGCGACGGTGAGGTCCGTTTGTACAAAATGCCCGCCTTGCCCCGCGTCTTCTGGACCGGCGCCTGGCGAGTCGCAGCAGACGAGCAAGCAGGCCCGCTCCTGCCCAAGGCCGCGACGGGCCAGCTGGCGGTGCTCGCCGAACCGTTCGACAAAACGTCCGCGGACGAGTCAAAGCCGGTGCCCGCGGACAATCTGCGCGTTTTGTACAATTCGCTCGACGCCGACCTGACGGCGCCCGCCGATGGTCTCGCCGTCATCCTCGATCCGGCCTATCCCGGCTGGACAGCGACAGTCGACGGAGCACCCGTCCCGCTGCTGCGTACAAATGTCGCATTCGCCTCGGTTCCGGTGACCGCCGGCAGGCACCACTTGCACCTTTCGTACTTTCCCAGCCGCCTGCTCCCCGGATTGGCCATCGCCCTCCTCGCGGCAGCCCTCTTGGTTCTACTCTGCAAAGTCGCGTCGCAGCGCGTTGACACCGGATCCCCCGGCGGCTATTTTCCGCCGCCCTGAAGGGAGCAAAAGCTTTGGACTACCTCTCGCCCTACCTCCCGGTCCTGGTGCTCCTGCTTCTGGCCGGCGCGATGTGCACCGCCATCGGCGTCCTCGCCACCGTCCTGGGCCCGCGCCGCATCACCAACATCAAGGAGAGCGCGTTCGAGTGCGGCTCTCCCTCGACGGGCGATCCGCATGCCCGCCACTCGGTGAAGTTCTACCTGGTGGCCTTGCTCTTCATCGTCTTCGACATCGAGAGCGTCTTCATCTACCCGTGGGGCTCGCTCCTGCGCGAGTTCAACGCGCAGGGCGTCGGCTGGTTCACCTACTGCGAAATGCTCTCTTTCATGGCCACCCTCGCGCTCGGACTCGTCTACGTCTGGCGAAAGGGCGCGCTGGAGTTCAACACTTGAGCGATACACGGCTTCCCATCCTGCGCCCCGAAGGCAACCAGCCCGAATCTCCCCGGCTGGGCGGCGACGAGAACAACGTCCCCGTCATGCTCACGCGCCTTGATGACAGCATCAGCTTCTTCGAGCGCAATCTCTCCGACGCCCTGGGCTGGGCGCGCAAGAACAGCATCTTCCAGTACCCGTTCGTCACCGCCTGCTGCGGCATGGAGTACATGTCCGCCATGGCGGGGCGCTACGACATCGCCCGCTTCGGCGCCGAGTTTCCCCGCTTCACCCCGCGCCAGGCCGACCTCTTGATGATCGTCGGCACCATCAACGTGAAGCAGTCGCCGGTCCTGAAGCGCGTCTACGAGCAGATGTGCGAGCCCAAGTGGGTGATGGCCTTCGGCGTCTGCGCCTCGTCGGGCGGCTTCTACGACAATTACGCCACCGTCCAGGGCGCCGACCGCATCATCCCCGTCGATGTGTACGTTCCGGGCTGCCCGCCGCGGCCCGAGCAGGTGCTCGACGGTTTGAAGATCCTGCAGGAGAAGATCCAGGCGCAGCGCCACAAGGCCTCCACCATGGAGCGCGCGCCCGACGCAGACGTCCGTAAACGCAGCTTTCTCGGCAAGATGTTGGGGAAGTAGCCATGTCTCAAGCCCTGGTCGATCTGTTGCGGGAGAAGTTCCCGGACGCCGTTCTCTCGTCCGCCTCCCATCGCGGCGATGAGGTCGTCGCCGTCACTCGCGAGAAGCTGGTGGAGGTCATCGCCTTCCTGCGCAACGACAAGCCCGATCTCAAGCTGCTCCGGGACATCGTCGCCGTCGACATGCTCACGTACAAAACGGAGATGACGGGCGGCGGCTCCATCTCGTCGAACGAGGTCTCGGCCTACAGCATCGCTCACAAGGGCACGCCCGAGCCGCGCTACTACGTTGCGTACAATTTGTACTCCATCAACAAGAAGCACTCGTTGCGCATCCGGGTCGATCTGAAGAGCACCGACCTCAAGATCCCCTCGATCACCAGTTTGTACAAAACGAGCGATTGGTGGGAGCGGTACCTCTTCGACATGTTCGGCATCGTCTTCGAAGGCCACCCGAATCTGCAGCGTCTGTTGATGTACCCGGAGTTCGTCGGCCACCCGCTGCGCAAGGACTATCCGGTCCGCAAGCGGCAGCCGCTGGTGCAGGAGCAGGACTTCCCTGATCTCGTGCGCGGCCCCGGCCCAGGCCCCGGCGGCGCGGGTGTCCCGATGAGCCAGACGCACGTCGGCCGCCAGAACGTGGATCCCAATACTTATGACTGAGCAATTGGACAGCGATCCGCTTTCGCTCGAGTCGGACCTGCCGACCTCGCTGATGACCATCAACCTGGGTCCGTCGCACCCGGCCATGCACGGCACGGTCAGGCTCGCGGTCACCCTGGACGGCGAGACCATCGTCGAGGCCATTCCCGAGATTGGCTTCTTGCACCGCGGCTTCTCGAAATCGTCTGAGAACGCGACCTGGCACCAGGTGCTGCCCTATACCGACCGCCTCAACTACGTGTCGCCCATCCTCAACAACGTCGGCTACATCATGGGCGTCGAGAAGCTGATCGGCATCAAGGACACCGAGCGCAGCCAATACCTGCGCGTCCTGGCCGGCGAGATCAGCCGCATCTGCGATCACCTGACCTGCGTCGGCGCCATCGGCCTCGAGCTCGGCGCCTTCACGGTCTTTTTGTACGCAATCGAAGCGCGCGAGCTGCTCTGGGACCGCATCGCCGAGCTGTGCGGCGCCCGCGTCACCACCTCCTGGACCCGCATCGGCGGAGTCGCAACCGACCTGCCGCCCGGCTGGGAGCAGAAGCTGCGCGACTGCTTCCCGCGCGTCCTCGAGCTCACCAACGAAATCGACGTGCTGCTGACGCGCAACCGCATCTTCGTCGACCGCACCCGCGACGTCGGCGTCATCAGCGGCGAGGAAGCCGTCGACTGGGGCTTCACCGGCCCCTGCCTGCGCGCCTGCGGGGTGAACTACGACGTACGAAAGGCGCATCCGTATCTCGTGTACGATCGGATGGACTTCGAGGTCCCGCTGGGCTCCCGCGGAGATACGTACGATCGGTACGTTTTGCGCTTGGAGGAGATCCGGCAGTCGCACCGCATCGTCATGCAGTGCCTCGAGCAGATGCCGCCCGGGCCCATCATCATCGACGACTGGCGCTATGCCCTGCCGCCCAAGAAGGAAGTCTTCGGCTCCATCGAAGGCGTGATGGCGCACTTCAAGCTCATCATGGAAGGCATGCAGGTGCCGGCCGGCGAAGTGTACGTCTATACCGAAGGCGCCAACGGCGAGCTGGGCTTCCACATCGTCAGCAACGGCAAAGGAAAACCCTATGCCATCCAGGTGCGCGCGCCGGGGTTTCCCATCCTCGCGTCGCTCCCGCGGCTCATCAAAGGACGGCCGGTGGCGGACCTGATTCCAATCTTCGACTCCATCAACATGATCGGCGGAGAGGTCGAGCAATGAGCCAGCCAGGAAGCCCGCCGGCGGCCAGCCCCACCGGCCATTCGGGCGCCGTCAACACCGCCGGGGGACAGCCGGGCGCGGCGCAAGGCCAGGCGCACAACACGCCGGCCGTGCCGAAGATGGTCAAGGTCCTGGTCGACGGTGTCGAGGTCGAAGCCGACTCGCGCGACAACCTCATCGAGGCTGCCCGCCGCGTCGGCGTGGCCATTCCGTACTTTTGCTATCACCCGCGCTTGTCGATCGCCGGGCAGTGCCGCATGTGCCTGGTCGAGACCAGCGACGCTCCGGGCCGCCTGGTTCCGGGCTGCCAGGTGCGCGTCAAAGAGGGCCTCAAGATCGTCACCACCACGCCCGCGGTCAAAGACAACCAGCGCGGGTCGATGGAGTTTCACCTGATCAATCACCCGGTCGATTGCGCCATCTGCGACCAATCGGGCGAGTGCAAGCTGCAAGATTACTACATGGAGTACGACCACCAACCGTCGCGCATCAGAACGTACAAACTGAACAAGCCGAAGCGCGAAGAGTTCGGCCCGATGGTCGTCTACGACGCCGAGCGCTGCATCATGTGCACGCGCTGCGTCCGCTTCATGGACGAGATCGCGCAGGAGCCGCAGCTGGCCGTCGTCCAGCGCGGGTCGCACTCGTTGATCAGCACCTTCCCGGGCCAGCCGCTGGACAGCGCCTATTCGGGAAACACCGTCGACATCTGCCCCGTCGGCGCTCTCTTGAACCGCGACTTCCGCTTTCAATCGCGCGTCTGGTTCGTCAACAAGAGCCCGGCTATCTGCACCGGCTGCAGCAACGGCTGCAACGTCTACGCAGAGAGCCGCGGCGACCAATTGTACAGATTGCTCCCGCGTCGCAACGAGGAAGTGAACCAGGTCTGGATGTGCGACGAGGGCCGGCTCACGTACCACGCCACCAACGAGAAGCGCGTCGAGTGGGCGCGGTCGGGCGAAGACGCCGTTGGCCCGCGCATCGCCATCGAGCGCGCGGTCGAGCTGCTCAAGCCGGTCGCGGGGCAGGGGGGCATCGCCATCTCCATCTCGGCGCAGTGCACCAATGAGGAGGCTACCGCCGCATTGCTCCTCGGCGCGCGGCTGAAGGCCTCGAAGTACGTGCTCTCGGGCAAGCCCGCGGGTGGCAGCGACGAGTTCCTCATCCGCGCGGACAAGAACCCGAACACCAATGGCGTGAAGCTGGCCGCGGCGGCGTTCGGCGTGAAGCTGGAAGAGCCCTCGGCGCTGCAGGGCGTCAAGGCCGTCATCGCCTTTCGCACCGACGGCCTGACCGCGCAATTTGTACAAACTGCCGAAATCCTCATCGTCATTGCGCAGAACGAGGACGAGGTGACTGCCCGCGCGCAGATCGCGCTGCCCATCAAGAGCGTCTACGAGCAGGAAGGGACGCTCATCAACTACTACGGCCGCCTGCAGCGCTCGTGGGAGAGCGTTCAGGCGCAGAGGGCCGACACCGCCGCCGGATGGACCTGGGCCGAGCGGCTCCTGACCGGCCTCGGCTCTCCCGTCTCGCTGAGCCACGCCGGCGAGGCGTTCGATCAGCTCGCCCAGCGCGCTCCCGAGCTGTCCGGTCTGAAGCTGGCCGAGATTCCCGACGATGGCCTCGTGCTCGAGTCGTTGCTGCCGGCTTCCTTCGCCGCGCGCGCGCCGCATCCGCAGGCGGGTGCGCATTCCATCCGTGGACCGCAGACGACGCCGCCGGGGATGAAGGTCTCCGACGAAGCTTCGGGAGCCTCGCGCTAATGGCCAACGACCCGCGCCTCTTCGTCTCTGCCAGCCCGGGAACGGCATTCCCGGTGCCCTCTATCGACACGCCGTCCGCGAGGCTCGCCTCGGAAGACTTCGGCTCGGCAAAAGGTACAAAACCGGGTTACGGCCGCTGGCTCGTTGGTACGATCGTGGGGTGGGGCGCCTTCATCGGCTTTTTGCTCTTCATCTCGTGGCTCTTCCTCGCGCTCACCCGCGCGGTCATGTGGATCGGCGATCTCTTCCCGATGGATTGGGGGCTGAGCCAGGGAATCGGTACAATCCTCTCGCTGATCCTCGTGCTGGTGATGATCACCGCGACGCTGCTCACCATGGGCGATCGCAAGTGGTCGGCGCTGATGCAGGATCGCGTCGGTCCCAACCGGGCGCGGCTCTCCATCATCCCGGGCTTGAAGAACATGGAGCTGCGCGGGCTGCCGCACATCCTCGCCGACGTCCTCAAGATGCTCTTCAAGGAGGACTTCATCCCTGAAGGCGCCTGGGGCAACAGCTTCCTCTTCAACCTGGCGCCGCTGTTGGCCTTCGCGCCGGCGTTCATGCTCTTCGCGGTGGTCCCGGTCAGTCCGCAGCTGGTCTTCTTCGGCGACCGGATGCAGCTGCAGGTCGCCAAGATCGATTGGGGCATTTTGTACGTTTTCGCGCTCGCCTCCATCGGCGTGTTTGGCACCGCCCTGGCCGGATGGACTTCGAACAACAAGCTCGCGCTCCTGGGCGGACTTCGCGCCTCCGCGCAGCTGGTCAGCTACGAGGTCACGCTGGGCCTGACCTTGGTGGGCGCTTTCATCGTCTTCGGCTCTTTGCGCCTCGACGTGATGGCGCTCCAGCAGGGCATGCCGGAGCAGGCGATGGCGCAGGTTGTACAAATTGCGCATCGGGCCGGCGACATCCTCATCCACGACGACTCACTGCTCTTCGGCTGGCTGCCTTCTTGGGGCGTCGTCTTCCAGCCGCTGGGCTTCATCCTCTTCCTGGTCGCGGCGCAGGCCGAGATCAAGCGCGCGCCGTTCGACACCCCCGAAGGCGAGAGCGAGATCATTGGCTATTTCCTCGAGTATTCGGGCTTGAAGAGCGGCATGTTCCTCATCGCCGAGTACGCCGAGACCGTGGTCGTCGGCGGCATCGTCACCAGCATCTTCCTGGGCGGCTACCACATCCCCTGGTTCGAGCCGACCTTGCTGGGCCTCTTTGACGGCCGGCTCGGCATCTCGGGCCCCGCCTGGCTGGCGGTGCTGCAGGTCTTCTCCTTCATCGTCAAGATGTTGCTGGTCATCTGGATCCTCTTCCTGGCGCGCTGGGCGTTCCCGCGCTTCCGCTACGACCAGATCATGCGGCTGGGCTGGAAGATGATGCTCCCGGTCTCGCTGGCGAATGTGGCCATCACCGCCGGCGTCTTCCTCTGGGGCGGCCGCGAGGGCCTGGCCTGGATGGGCGGGGCAGAGTGGGTGGCCATCGTCTTCTTCATCGCGCTCAGCGCCAAGGCGAAGGGCGAAGCCGCCGCCGCCGGCGGCCACGACGCGCACGCAGCGCCTGACGCGCACGCCGCGCCGGCGCACTAGCGAAAGGGATTTGTACAAATGGACGCAAAGCCAAAAGACGAACGCGCCAGCCCGGGTCCCGAGAGCGCCCTCAGCTTCGGCGAGCGCTTCTACCTGCGCGAAGCGATCAAGGGCATGAGCGTGCTCGCCCGCCACTTCTGGAAGAACCTGATCGGCTACCGCGACCCGAACACCGAAGTGATGGACCGCAAGGGCCCGGGCGTGAACCTGGTCTCGACCATCAACTACCCGGAAGAACGCAAGGAGTACCCGCCCGGCTACCGCGGCATGCACCGGCTGGTTCCCCGCATCGACGGCACGCCGCGCTGCGTGGCTTGCTACATGTGCGCGACGGCCTGCCCGGCCCAGTGCATCTACATCGAGGCCGGCGAGTACGACGATCAAGCGATCGAGAAGTACCCGATCCGCTTCGAGATCGACGAGCTGCGCTGCATCGTCTGCGGTTTCTGCGTGGAGGCCTGCCCGAAGGACGCCATCCGCATGGACACCGGCACGCACGCGCCCGCGGTGCTCTCGCGGCCGCTGGCGGTGTTCGACAAGGAAGCGCTCCTGAAGGGTCCGGCGGTGGAGCACGCGAGCGACGTGCTGACCTACCGCGTGCCGCTCAAGACGCTGCCCAACCCCGACCGGGGCGGCGGCGGCCACTAGGCAATTTGTACAAACTGTACGCTCAGACCTTGTCGGCCTTCTGCTCCGCCTCGAGCAGCGCGCGATCGTACTTCCGTACAAACGGCCACCAGCAGAGCAGGGCGATCACCAGGTTGCCCATCTGCAGAGCGACGGCCCGGAGGTCTCCACCGGTGCTCAAGTACGCACCGATAGGCGCCGGCAACGTCCAGACCACCTCAATGTAGGGCGGACGTACAAACCCGAAATGCATCGCGAGCCAGCTGGTGGTCACCAGCAACACCGGCACCACGACGAATGGCGGCGCCAGCGTTCCGTTCATGACCAC
>DATBAA010000090.1:0-6439 GCA_036271755.1 Myxococcales bacterium
CGCGCCAATAGAGCAGGAAGATACAGCCCGTCAGCGCGGCGGCGATGAAAGCCAGGAGCAGCAGCTCCAGGCGGGCACGAGCGCGAGCCGCGGCGCTCAGCCGGTGCGCGTCCTGCTGTTCTTCGCGGAGCATCTCCGCGATGCCGTCGCGGAGGCGGTCCATGGCGAGGAAGTCAGGCTTGGGCAGGCGCTCGGCCAGGAGATGCTCCTCTTGCGCGACGGCCAGCTCGAACGACTGCCGCACGGCCCGCAGCCGCGCCAGCTGCTCGGGCTTTCGCTCTGCCAGCGCCGCCGCCTTGACGTAGTGGTCGAAGAAGCTGGTCTTCGCGGCTTCCACGGGCGCGCGATCCTGCCGGTTGAAGAGCATCAGCTCACGATTGGCCCGCTGCATGCGGTTGGCGTCGGCCAGCAATTCAACCAAAGCGATGGAGAGATCTTGGGTGCGCTCCAGCGAAGCGGTGGCCGCGCTCGAGAGCCGCGCCCCGCGAACCGCGCCAAATGCCAGGACGGCGATCAGTACGGCGCCAAGAGCCAGGGCCAGCCGTAGTCTTGCCTCGGCGGTCATGCGGCGCCACCGCGCGGCAGGCGGACGCTGATGCTGGTGCGTCCGCCGCTGGAGCGCGCGGTCACCTCGCCGCCGTGGGCGCGGGCGATCTGCCGGACGATGAAGAGGCCCAGGCCCAGGCCGCGGCCGGCGTCGTGCGGGCGCGAGCCGCTGGCGAAGGGCTCGAAGAGGCGCGGCGCCACGCTGGACGGAATCTCGCCGCCGTTCTCCACCGAGAGCAGCACCTCGTTGGCGCGGCTGCCGTCCAGCTTGAGCAGGATGGCGGTGTCCTTGTGCCCGTGCTGGAGCGCGTTGGAGACGAGGTTGCCCACCACCTGCGCCAGGCGGTCTTCGTCCCAGGTGCCGTGCATGTCTCCGTCGTGCGAAAACTCGATGTTGCGCTCGCGATTCACCAGGCGATGCTCTTCGACGAGCGGCGCCGAGAGCTCGCCCAGGTTGGTGGGGCGCGGCGCAATGGGAATGCCGCCGCCGCTCTTGGCCCGGGCGAAGTCGAGCAGGTCGGAGACGAGCCGCGCCATGCGGCCGCCGGCGGTGCGCAGCCGCTCGGCGCTCTTCTTCACCGAAGGGTCTTCGTTGCGCGCCAGCAGGGCCGCCGTGACGCTGACCACGTTCAACGGATTGCGCAGATCGTGCGCCAGCACCGCCACCAGCGTCTCGTTGAGCTGCAGCGTCTCGCGCAATTCGGAGACGAGCCGCTCGTGCTCGGCGCGGGCCCGCTGCAGGTCCAGGATCTGCTCGTCCAGCGTCTGCTTCTGGCGGTGCAGCTGGACGAAGGTGTCGACCTTGCTCTGCACCGCGTACGGTTCGAGCGGCTTGAAGAGAAAGTCGGTGGCGCCCGCATCGTAGCCGCGAAAGACCCGCTGCTCTTCGCGAGAACCGGCCGTGACCAGGATGATGGGCACGTGCCGCGTGCGCTCGGAGCCGCGCATCAGCTCGGCCAGCTCGAAGCCGTCCATCTCCGGCATCTGCACGTCGATGAGCGCGACCGCGACCTCGTGATCGAGCAGCAGCTCCAGCGCTTCCCGCCCGCTCCTGGCCTGCAAGATCTCCAGATCGTCGCGGCGGAGCAGGCTGCGCAGCGCGAGCAGGTTCTCCGCCAGGTCGTCGACGAGCAAGACCTTGATGCGGGGCATGGGGCTCATTTCGTGCCTCCCGCGTTGCGCAGCAGTTGAGCGAGGCCCTTCGCGTCGTGGACGAGCGCGGTGGGACAGGCGAGGAGTCCGGCGGAGGGCATCTCGGGAGAGGTCGCGCTGCGCGGGTCTTGCACCGCCGCGATGCCGCCGGCCACGCAGATGGCCGAAAGCCCCGCCGCGCCGTCGTCGTTGCTGCCCGAGCAGAGCACGCCCAGCGCCCGCGCGCCGAAGACGCCGGCGGCCGACTGGAAGAGCACGTCGATGGAGGGGCGCGAATGGTTCACTGGGTCGTCGACCGAGAGGCTGAAGGAGGTGCGGTCCTCGAAGAGCAGATGATAGTCCGGCGGCGCGAAGTAGACGACGCCCGGCTCAACCTTGTCCTTGTCGTCCACTTCTTTCAAGCGAATGGTGCAACGATACCGGAAGACTTCGACCAGAAGGCTGCGGCGGTCGGGCGGCACGTGCAGGCAGACCACCACCGGCAGGGGATAGTCGCGCGGCAGCGCGGGCAAGAGGGTGCTGAGCACATCGATGCCGCCGGAGGAGGCGCCGATGACCACCGCGTCGACGGCGTGGGGAAGGTGCGGGATCATAATTTCTGGAAGATGCGGTCTTCCCGCACTACCTCGTCGAAGGCCGCGCCGGCGGCCACGGAGCGCAGGCTCTCTTTCGAGCCCAGCCCGAGGAAGCCTTTGCGCACCAGCGAATCGTGGAAGAGGCCGATGGCGCGCTCCTGCAGGGCGTTGTTGAAGTAGATGAGGACGTTGCGGCAGGAGACCAGCTGCACCTCGGAGAAGACGCTGTCGGTGGCGAGGCTGTGGTCGGAGAAGACCACGTTCTTGGAGAGCGTCTTGTCGAAGACGGCCGAGCCGTAGGCGGCGGTGTAGTAGTCCGACAAGGTGCTGCGCCCGCCTCCTTCCCTATAGTTGCGCGAGAAGCGCGGCAGCCGGTCCAGCTCGAAGACGCCCGACTGCGCGCGCCGCAAAGCTTCGGCGTTGATGTCGGTGGCGTAGAGGATGCTCTTGTCGAGCAGGCCCTCTTCGCGCAGCAGGATGCAGAGCGAGTAGACCTCTTCGCCGCTGCTGCAGCCCGCGACCCAGATCTTCAAGGACGGATAGGTGCTCAACACCGGCATCACGACTTGCCGCAACGAACGCCAGTAAGTCGGGTCGCGAAACATATCGCTGACCTGCACGGTCATGTACTGCAAGAGCGCGGGAAACGCGTCGGGGTCGTGCAAGAGCTTTTCCTGCAGCCGCGAGACGCTGGGGCAATGCAGCTGCACCATCGCCTGCCCCACCCGGCGGCGCAGCGACGCCATCGAGTATTCGCGAAAGTCATAGTGGAAGCGCAAGTAGATGGCTTCCAGGAGGAGCTTCAGCTCCATGTCGAGAATGGCCGCCGATTCCATGGGCTATCTCGGCAGCCAGACGCGCAAGAGGGAGAGCAGCTTGTCCACGTCGATGGGCTTCGCGACATAGTCGTTGGCGCCCGCCTCCATGCACTTCTCCTGGTCGTCGCGCATGGCCTTCGCGGTCAGCGCGATGATGGGGAGCTTGTTCCATTCGACGTTCTTGCGGATCTCGCGCATGGCGGTGAAGCCGTCCATCTCCGGCATCATGATGTCCATCAGCACCAGGTCGACGCCCGGCTTCTTCGACAGGTGATCGAGCGCTTCCAGCCCGTTGCGGGCAATCTCCACCTGCGCGCCCTTCGGCTCGAGCACGCGGCTGAGCGCGAAGATATTGCGCACGTCGTCTTCCACCAAGAGGATGCGCCGGCCTTCGAAGAGCGTCTCGCGGTCGCGCGCTTCCTTGAGCATGCGCTGGCGCTCGGGCGGCATCTTGGTCTCCACCTGGTGCAGGAAGAGCGTGACCTCGTCGAGCAGCCGCTCCGGCGAGCGCGCGCCCTTGATGATGATGGAGCGCGAGAAGCGCCGCAGCTTTTCTTCCTCTTCTCGATCCAGCGAGCGGCCCGTGTAGACGATGACCGGCGGGAAGGCGAGCTCTTCGTCCTTCGCCATGGTCTCGAGCAGCTGGTAGCCGGTCTGGTCGGGCAGGCTCAGGTCGAGCACCATGCAGTCGAAGGTGGTCTGGCGCAGCAAACCCTGCGCTTCGGCGGCGGTGCCGGCGACGATGATCTGCACGCCTTCGCTGCCCAAAAGCTTGCTCAGCGAATCGCGCTGGACGGCGTCGTCCTCGACGATGAGGACGCGCCGCTCCTTCTGCTCGGACTTGGTCACCAGGGCTCGCAGAGCGCCGGTGAGCTCGTCGCGGGCGATGGGCTTCAAACCGTAACCGACCGCGCCCATCTCGAGCGCGGCCTGCGTGTAGTCGGCGCCGGAGACGACGTGGACCGGAATGTGCCGCGTCTTGGCGTTGCGCTTCAAGCGATCCAGCACCGAGAGGCCGGAGTGGTCGGGCAGCCGGACGTCCAGGACGATGCCCGAAGGCTGCTCGCGCACCGCCAGCTCGAAGCCGCCGTCCGCGGTGGTGGCCACCAAGCACTCGAAGTCCAGCTCGCGGGCAATGGCGGAGACCGCTTCGGCGAAGTTCGGGTCGTCCTCCACCAGCAGGATCCGGCGGCCGCCGGCCGACGTCGGCTGCGGCACCATCGCCTGCGCCGCGGCCAGCACCTGCTCGGCGCGCGCGGGCCGCTCGGGCGGCGGCGGCGCGGACTTCGGCTTGGCCGGCAGCGGCCGCTCTTCGGCGACGTGGATGTACTTGCGCGGCAGGGTCAGCGTGAAGGTGCTGCCCTTGCCGGCCGCGCTGCTCAGGGAAATGTCGCCGCCCAGCAGCCGCGCCAGATCGCGCGAGATCGAGAGCCCCAGGCCGGTGCCGCCGTACTTGCGGCTGCTGGTGCCCTCCACCTGCTTGAAAGCGTCGAAGACCAGATCGTGATTCTCGGGCGCGATGCCGATGCCGCTGTCCTTCACCTCGAAGAAGACCTGCTCTTGGGTGCCGGTGATCCGCAGCGAGACCTCGCCCGCGTCGGTGAACTTGAAGGCGTTGGAGAGCAGGTTCTTCAGGATCTGCTGCATGCGCTGCGCGTCGGTCTCCATGTCCGGCGGCGCGTTGCCCTCGACGGTGGTGACGAAGCGCAGCTTCTTCTGGTCTGCCACCGGCTGGAACTGCTTGCGGAGGTTCTCCGCCAGGCCCTGCATGCCGATGCGCTCGCTGCGCACCTCCATCTTGCCGGCCTCGATCTTCGACAGGTCCAAGATGTCGTTGATGAGGTTCAAGAGATCGTTGCCCGCGCCGTAGATGGTCTCCGCGAACTTGATCTGCTCGTCGGTGAGGTTGCCGGTGCGATTTTCGGAGAGCAGCTTGGCGAGGATGAGCGAGCTGTTCAAAGGCGTGCGCAGCTCGTGTGACATGTTCGCCAGGAACTCACTCTTGTATTGATTGGCGCTCATCAGCTCCGTGTTCTTGTTGGCGAGAATTTTTTGCGCCGTCTCCACCTGCGACTTCTGCAACTCGAGCTGCGCGTTCGACTGCGCCAGGTCGCTCTGCTGCATCTCCAGCCGCGCCTGCGACTCGCGCAGCGCGCGGCTCTGCTCCTCCAGCTCTTCATTCGAGACGCGCAGCTCCTCTTGCTGCGTCTGCAGCTCTTCCGACTGCCGCTGCGTCTCTTCCAGGAGCGCTTCCAGCCGGGCGCGATACTGGGCGGTGCGCAGCGCGATGCTCAGCGGCTCGCCGATCAGCTCGGCCAGGTCGCGATCGGGCCGCTGCACGCCGCGGAAGAAGCCCAGCTCGAGCACGGCGGTGACCTGATTGTCGACCATGGCCGGAATGACCAGCAGCTCGCGCACCGCGTGCTCGCCCAGGCCGGACGAGGCGCGCACGTAGTCGCGCGGGACGTCGCTGACGTGCAGCAGACGCTTCTCGGCGGCGGACTGGCCGACGAAGCCTTCGCGCGGCTTGAAGGTGTCGCGATCGGCTGGCGCGGGCGTGAAGGCGTATGTCGCGCGGCGGATGAGCGTTCCGTCCGGCTCGGCGACATAGGCCGCGCCCACCGCTGCTCCCAGATAGTCGCCCAAATAGTCGAGCGCCGAATGCGCCAGCACCTGCGCGTTCTGCTCTCCGGGCAGCTTGCCGACGAAGCCGTTCTCGCCGGTGCGCAGCCAGGCCTCCACGCCGCGAGCGATGAAGTCCCGTCGCACCAGGACGATGGCCATCAGCAGCAACACGAAGAGGAACGCCGCGCCGCCCAGCGAGACGCTCGTCGAAAGGTTGGAGGTGCGCGCGAAATCGGCCTGGCGGATGACCAGCAGCCGGCGCTCCTCGTCTTGCATCTCCTTCACCAGCGCGCGGATCTGCCGCATGGTCTCGCGCCCGGAGCCGGTGAGCACCGTCTCGCGCGCCTCTTCCCACTTCCCGGCCTTGCACATGTTGATGGTGTTGTGGAGCTGCGCGAAGCGTTTATCGAGCAGCGCCTGCATGCGGTCGGCGCGCGAGGTCTGCGGAGCGTTGTCGATGGTGAGCTGGCGGAAGTGCGCGATCTCCGCCGGCGTCGCCACCACGCTCTCGTCGTATCCCTTCAGGTACGATTCGTCGTGCGTCAACAGGTACGTGCGGTTCGAAGTCTCCGCATCCACCACCAGGTTCATCAGGTTGGCGGTGACCTCGAGCACCTCTTGCGTGTGCGTCACCCAGAAGTTCGCCTCTGAGACCTGCTCCAGCGACCTCCAGGCGAGTGCACCGATCAGCAGCACGGCAAGAAGGGCGGCTGCGAGTCCGGC
>DATBAA010000091.1:0-8168 GCA_036271755.1 Myxococcales bacterium
AGGAGAACCGCCACCTGCCAGTCACTGGCCATGCCCGCGAGCACGCCGCCCTGGAAGAAGAAGCCGGCCAAAAAGAAGGCGCCGAAGAAGCTGACGGCCGCGCAGATCGCCGAAGCCCGCGAGCGCGCCCGGAAGGCCGGCCGCCGCTATCCGAATCTCGTCGACAACATGGCCGTCGCCAAGAAGACCAAGAAGCCCGAGTAACTGCCGTGCTGGTCCCCGTCCTCGTTTACGGATTCGGACTTCGTGTTCGTGCCGGATCTCGCGGTCGCGCTACCCCGTCTGCCCGCCAAAATCCTGCTGCAGTCCCGCCTCCGCCGCGAACCTCGCCCGCGCCTCGTCCTGCGCCAGCGTCACCTTCTCGCGCAGCAGCTCGAACGTCCGCCGCGCCTTGGCCTTCTGGAAGGTGAAGCTCATCGACGCATTCGATCGCTTGCCGAAGACCGTGACGTGGTCCGCGCCAAACACGCCGTGGATGAGGAGAGACCCGAAGAGCGGCGAGGAGACCAGGAAGGCGACCGTCAGCGCCCAGCCGACGCCGTCCTGGATCATGGCCGCGAACAACAGCCCGAAGAGGAGCACCGCCGAGAAGCCCAGCCAGGCGAGGAGCGTGCTGCTGCGGCGGCGGTCGATGGTGATCACCCGCACCTCGTCGAGCAGCACACGGGTGCGGACGCCCGTGTAACCCTCGATCTCGTCCACCTCGATGGCGTCTGCGGTGAGGTAGACGCGGGTGCGCTCGGCAAAGCCGCTCTTGGTGCCCAGTAGGGTGCGCCTGACGGCCGTCATTTGCGGAAGCTCCCGGCGGTGCTCGCCCAGAAGAAGAGTCCGCCCACCGTGCTGATGGTCCCGAGGATGAGCGCGGCCACCGCGCCCACCGTCTCGCCGCTGGTGCCGTCGCGCTTGCTCTGGCGCATGCCGCGGATGGTGACGATGATCGAGGCTGGTCCGATGAGCGGACCCATCACCATGAGCGGCACGCCGAGGATGCCCAGGTGCAGCCCGAGGGTGCGCAGGCTGCGGAACCGGGTGGTGGTGCTCTCCAACTCGCCGGAGGTGCGCAGCCGCTCGAAGCAGGCCGCGCAGAGCGACTTGCCCTCGGTGTCCACCTTGCAAAGACCGCACATGAACGCGCCGCACCGTTCGCACGAGGCGACCGCGGCGTTGCGGGCGTGGCGCGCGCACTGGACCTGGCCCTGCGTCAGGTCCACCTGCCGGGGCGCGGGGCGGACCGGCGGCGAGAAGACCGTGGCCTCGAAGTCGAGATCGCAGTTGCCGCAGTGGACGTCGCCCAGCGCCGACAGCGCCGAAGGCTGCATCGGCATCCAGCAGCGCGGGCAGCCCGGCGCGGCGTTTCTGTGGACCAGCTTCGCCACGCTCTAAGCGCTCCGCCGGACGACGACGGTGCCGGCGAAGCGGTCGCGCAGCGTCAGGTGCTTCTCGGAGAACACCATGACGGCGTCGACGAGGTTCAAGACGATGGTGACGGTCACGAAGGCTCGCGCGCCGGCGCGCTTCCAGCTTGCGCCGCCCTGCATGGGCGAGCCGTCGGCATTGACCACACGGATGCCCAGCGCGCGCTTGCCCAGCGTCTGACCGCCGCCCTGGGTCATCAGGCCCTCGTAGAGGAAGAGGACGGTGATGGGCAACACGACCTGCATCAGCACAATGATCTCGCCGAAGCCGAGCCCTGCCGCACCGTTCGGAGCGTGGCCTGGCCTGAAGCGATTCAGCTGGCTCATCATGAAGGCGGCGTTGATGATCACGGCGAAGATCCAGATGATCATCGAGTCGATCATCAGCGCGGCCCACCTTCGCATCGAGTTGGCGTAGGAGAATTCAGCGGCGCCGGAGCGCAGATCGCGAATCTGCTCTTCCTTGCAAGCCGCATCGTACGGCAGGCCGGCCAGTTCGATGACGCAATCCTGGCAGAACGGCTTGCCGCACCGGCCGCAGGCGACGACGCCCGAGATGACCTCGGGATGATTGGTGCAGTTCATGTTTGCGGTCCCCTCCCCCAACCTGGATAGCAAGAATGCGGGGGTCAGGTCATGCCTGATCGTCGGCCTGGCCGCTGCAGACCGCGGCGATTCCGCGCACGATGGCCTCGGCGGAGAGGTTCGCGTCCTCGATGGCCAGCGCCTCGCGATAGTGGCCGCCCACGCGCTCGAAGAGCTCGAACCGGGCCTGCTCGGTCAACTTCGGGGCGCGCAGGCAGAGCGCGTAGAGCAGCTCGCGATCGTCGAGGCCCACCTTGGTCATCACCAGCTTGCGCAGCCGCGGCGTGCGCAGGCTGTTGAAGCGGCGCGCTTCCACCTGCGACAGGTCCAGCGTTCCGGGCTGCTGCTCGTGGACCACCAGGGTGTGCGCGGCGCGATCTCCCAGCCTGCGGCGGTGCGGGTCGAGCAGCACCGCCAGCATTCCCACGCCTCCGGCCGGCATCATGTCGGCGAGGCGGACGATGTTGCGCACCAGCGACTGCGCGGCCTCGAGCGGCAGGCCGCGGCCGTCCACCACGCGCAGCTTGAAGAGGCGCTTGCCGGGCGTCTGGCCGTTCCAGAGCAGCTCGAAGGCGACGTGATAACCCCAGAGGACGATGAAGCCGGCGGTGGTGGTGAAGAGCCCGGAGACCGCTTTGGGAAGGAGCGTTCCGGCAAAGCCGATGAACCCCAGGATGCCCCAGAGGATCGCCGCGTCGACCAGGAACGCGCCGAAGCGCAGCCCGAAGCCCGCGGGCAGGAGCTCCACCGCCACCTGCTCCGGCGTGTAGACGACGAGCGGCTTCACGGGGTCTCCCGCGCGCGGCCGGCGAAGAGCCAGCCGAGGAGCGCGGCAAAGAGGACGCCCGCGGTGGCGATCTTGATGGGATAGGCCACCGACTTCGACGACATCTGCGAGAAGGAGCCTTCGATGACGCCGGCGAAGACGAGCAGCGCGGCGGCGGTGGCCAGCATGCGAAAGGCAGGCACGAAAGCCTCGCGCAGCGCCGCCGGCCGGCCGCGCTCGCCGGGCAGCAGGAAGGCGCGGCCAAAGCGCAGTCCGGCGGCTCCGGCAAAGACGATGGAGGGGAGCTCCAAGACTCCGTGCGGCCCCACCCAGGCGATGAAGAACGTCCCGGCGCCGTCGCGGAAATAGGCGGCGGCCACCGCTCCCAGGATGATGCCGTTGTAGAAGAGCAAGAGCCAGCCGCCGAAGAGCGTCAGCGCGCCCATCGCGAAGGTCAAGAACGAGACCTGGATGTTGTGCGTGTAGAGAAAGCTGCCGAACTCGGTGGCCTTGCTGAAGGTGTCGATGCGCTCTTGCGAGCTTTCGATGTGCTCGACGCGCGCGGCCGGGCTCTGCGTGAACATCTCGCGCGGCACCAGCATGGCGCCGGCGGCCGGATCGGCCAGCACCGCGAAGAGCCCCAGCGCGGTCCCGAGCAGGAAGGCCAGCGCGGCCACGCGAATGATCTTCTCCTCGCGGCGGAAGGTGCCGGGCACGGCGCGCAGGAAGAACTCGCGCAACGCCGCGAGGCTGATGGGCGTGCGCGGCCGGCCGCGATAGATGATGCGATAGGCGCGGCCGACCAGCTGGTTGAGCGAGCCCAAGAGCTCGGGGTTGGCGGTCATGCTGCGCGCGCGGTTCAGGTCGGACGAGGCGCTGCGGTAGAGCGAGAGCAATTCTTGCAACAACGCCGGGTTCAGGCTCGACTCCTGCGCCTGGTCGAGCAGCGCGCGCAGGCGGTCCCAGCGGCCGCGGCGTTGGCTGACGAAGAGGGCCAGGTCCATCACAGGAGCTGCCTCCGCTTCACGTCCAGGTAGGCGTTCACCGCCGCGATGCCGCTGTCTTGCGGCGTCGACTCCACCACCAGCGCGCCCAGCTGGCGCAGCTCGCGGAGCAGCTGCGAGCGGCCCTGCGTGAGGCCCGTCGCCACCAGCGTGCGCGAGAGCTCCCGCCGGCTCGCGGGCAGCGACTGCGCGGCCGCCTCCAAAGCTTCGTCGCGCAGGGCGACGATCAGAGGCAGGTGGCGCGGCATCATCATCCGCACCGCTTCGAGCAGCTCGTGGTGTTCGCCGCGCTCGGGCACGACGGTCATCAAGAGAATGAGCGAGCGCGAGCGCAGCCTGCGCCGGACGTGGGCGGCCAGCGCGCGATAGTCCGAGTGGAGAAAGTCCACCGCGACCTTGGTGGCGAACTTCGAGAGCAAGCCCAGGTGCGCCGAGCCGCGGCCGGGAGCGACGCCGTTGTCCACCTGCGCGGAGAAGGACAAGAGCCCGGTGCGGTCCTCGCTGCGGCTGCAGACGTAGGCGGCGAGCATGGCCGCGTTGACCGCGTGATCCGCGCGCGAATAAGGCCCGACCCGCGCCGCCATGCGGTGGCCGCGGTCGATGCAGAGCAGCACGTCTTGCGAGCGCTCGATGCGGAACTCGCGAACGATGAGCTTGCGCTGGCGCGCGCTGGCCTTCCACGCCAGCTGGCGGAAGTCGTCGCCCGGCACGTAGTCGCGCAGCCGGTCGAACTCGCGGCCCTGGCCGGCGCGGGGAGACAACCGCGTTCCCTGTCCGCGCAGATACAAAGCGTTGAGCCGCGCGTGCATGCGCTGCACCGCCGCGAAGTCCGGCAGGACGCGGACGACGCGCGCTTGACCAGCCTCGACCAACCGCTCCGCAAGGCCGAAGCGGGTCATGGCGATGTGCAGCGGCGGCAGGGTTGCCTCACCGCGAGAGAGGCCGGTGGCCTCGAACCGAAGCTCCAGCTGCTCTCCCGGCCGGCAGAGCCCGCGCGAGGACGAAGAGCCCCCGCCCAGCTCGGCCGGCCAGAGGGTCCGCGCCGTCAGCCGCAGATCGCCGGGAAAGTCGTGCCAGAGCTTGGCGACGAAGATCTCGCGGGCGCCCAGCGGAACGAAGGCATCTTCCCGCTCCACCGACACCGTCGCTCTTCGCAGCGAGAAGCCTTCCAACAAAGCCAGCAGCACCAGCGCCAGCAGCGCGCCCGCGCCGATGAAAGCCAGCGGCGCGAACAAGGCTCCGCCCGCGGCCAGCAGCGCCGCCGCGCCCATGGCCTTTGCCAATTGCTGGCCCGGACGAAAGCTCACCGCGGAACCTCCACCCGCTCGAAGATCCGCTGCAGCACGATGGTCAGGTCAATGCCCTCCATCTCCGCCTCGGGAGAGAGCGTCACCCGGTGACCCAGCACCGCCGGCGCCAGCTCCTTCACGTCGTCGGGGGTGATGAAGTCGCGCCCGCGCAAGGCCGCCATGGCCCGCGATGCCGAGAGCAGCGCCAGCGACGCGCGCGGCCCGGCGCCCAGCTGAATGCCCTCGCCGCCGCGCGTAGCCGCCACCACCTCGCGAATGTAGGCCAGCAGCTTCTCCTCGACGCGCACCTGCGTTGCGACCGTGCGCATCGCCGCGAAGGCCTGCTGCGCGGTCAGCACCGGCTGCAGCTTGCGGAGGCCGTCGTCGTGCAGCGCGCGGCCTTCGCCATAGGCGCGCAGCATCGCCAGCTCGTCGGCCGCCTGCGGATAGTCGATGTCGATCTTGAGCAGGAAGCGGTCCTTCTGCGCCTCGGGCAAGGGATAGGTTCCCTCGTATTCGACGGGGTTCTGCGTGGCGATGACGAAGAAGATGGGCGAGATGGCGCGCCGCGTGCCGTCGATGGTGACCGCGCGCTCCTGCATGGCCTCGAGCAGCGCCGACTGCGTGCGCGGCGTGGTGCGGTTCACCTCGTCGGCCAAGAGCAGATCGGTGAAGACCGGCCCCGGCTGGAAGGCGAAGTCCTGCACCTTTTGATTGAAGACGTTGGTGCCCAGCAGATCGATGGGCATCAGGTCGGGCGTGAACTGGATGCGCCGGAAGCGCGCGCCCAGCAGCTTGGAGACGGCCAGCGCGAGCAGCGTCTTTCCCGTGCCGGGCGCGCCCTCGAGCAGCGCGTGGCCGCGCGCGAGCAGGCACACCAGCGTGCGCTCCTTCATGCCTGGCTGGCCGAGAATGACCGTGTCGAGCTGCTCGCGCAGCGTGGCGAAGAGGCTCGCGACGTCGGACAAAGAGAGCTCAGGGATCTCTGCGGTGCTCATCGCGCAACCTCGAAAAGCCAGAAGTCAGAAGGATCAACTGCGAACGAAAATCTTTCGAAGTGAGATCGAAGCCGGGGGCATACCGGGGCAACAGCTGCTCGGCCGACTTCTCCGAGACGGCCTTGCGCAGCGCGATCTCGTGCAACAGCCGCGCGCGGTAGAGCCCCAGGGCGTCCGCGGACTCGAGCGCTTCGTCGTAGAGCGCGGCCATCGACTCGACCAGGTCCACCGCCTCGACGCGGGTCTCGCGATAGTCGTCGGCCGGCGGCCCCAGGATGGCGGCGGCGCGCCAGAACGCAGCCAAGAGCGCGAGTCCGGCGAGCAGCAGCGCCGGCCCCAGGCCCCAGCGCTTCAAGAGCTCTAACGGCCCGCCCTCGTCCTCATCTCCGTGGATGGCTTCGTCGAAGTAGACCGGCCTGCCCTGCCCCGCCAGCGCGACGCCCATCGCCAGGTTCTTCTCCAAATGTTCATTGTGCAGCGCCTCCGGCTCGGCCAGGAGCCACAGCTCACCCTGGCCCACGCGCCGCACCGCCACGCAGGGAAACGCGCCGTGCTCGAAGACCGGCTGCGCGTCGACGAGCAGCCGGCTGGGAATGGCGTAGGCCGTGGGCGGAGCAATGGAGTCGACGCCCGGCAGCAGCGGCGCGACCTTGACCGCCGCGCCTTCGTCCTCCAGCACCTCACCCTCGACGGCGATGATCAGCCGGCCGCCGGCGCGCATGAACGCCTCGTCGGCGTCGCTGTCGTCGGGCGGCGGCGCCGTGCCTTCGCCCTCCAGGTCGAGCGAGTAGTGCCGCAGCGGTTCGATGCGAAAGAGAACGGCATTGGCCGGCAGCCGGGCAATGCGCAGTGAGCGCGTCAGCGTGGCCGTCCGCGCGCCCAGGGCCTCGAGCACGCCCCGCAGCTGCGAGAGCCCGCCGGGGCCCAGCTGCAGCGAAGACCCGGGCGGATAGCTGCTGACCTTGGTGGTCTTCTGCACGCTGCCAATCCACGCCACCGCGGCGGCGAGAAAGAGCGCGACGGCAAGGGCGGGCAGCCGCTTCATGCCGCGCTCCGCAGAGCGGCCAAGACCTGCCGGGCATCGCGCCGGAAGAGCTCCAGCTCCTCTTCGCGGCTCTCGGCCCGGCCGTACCACTCGCGCTCGAAGAGCCGCGTCAGCTCGGCGAACACCGGCCGCCAGCTGAGGGCCGGCGAGAGCAGCGCCACATACTCCCAATTGGTCCGGCCGCGCTGGTAGCGCAGAACGCCGGCGCCCGCGGCGTGAACCAGGAGCGCGTGGTACCAGGCGCGGATCGCTTCGCGAAACCTTCCCTCTGCAGCCAGCGCCGCGGCGCGCTCTTCCCAGCCGCTGGCCGTGCGCGAGAGCGGATCGTCGTCCTTCTTGGACAGGGTCTTGTCGCTGGTGGCGTCCGGCCGCTTCGGCTCCGGGCGCAGCGCGGCGCGGACGGCCAGCGCGATGAGGAAGACCAGGATGATGCCCACCAGCACCAGGACCGGCGTGGTCACGCCTCCGACGCCGCTCTTGCCGTCGGACTGCGGTCCGGGCTGCGAGTCGGGGAAGAGGTCGTCCAGCCACTTGAAGAAGCGCGCGACCTTGTCCCAGATCCACTCCATGGCGTCGGTGAAGCCGTCGACCAGCGATCGCAGCAGCGAAGGCTCGCGCAGCGGAATGTCGCCCAGCTCGCCGCCGGCCTTTCCCAGCGCCGCGGTCTGCCGCGCTCGCACCTCCTGCAAGATCCCCGGATTGATTTCTAGCCCAGCCCGCGGCGCTGCCTGCAGCGTCTGCAGCAAGATCTGCAGGCGCGCCCGGCGCGGCTTTCCGTCGGCGATGGGCCGCAGCACCCAGGCGTCGGGCGAGAGGCCGCCGTCGAGCTGGTCATTCAACAGCTTTTGCGCTGCCGTGGCCGCTCCGGCGGAGTCGCCGTGGGCAAGCTGCGCGTCGATGCTTTGCAGCTGCTGGCGATAGCCGGCCAGATCGAGCGCGAGCAGCAGGGCGATGGCGATCACGCGCGGGCCCTCAAGCCTTCGAACCAGCGGCGCAGGTCCTCGCCCGAGGAGCGCGCCCGGGCATGCTCGACGTGCGCGGTCAGCGCCGCCAGCCAGAACGGCTC
>DATBAA010000092.1:0-3530 GCA_036271755.1 Myxococcales bacterium
CGAGCACCCGGGCCATGACGAAGTGGTCCTGCCGCACCACGCGCGGGTCGAGCAGCGTGTTGAGGAAGTCGTAGGTGATCTGCGAGGGCAGCGTGCCGGCGCGGGCGATGTTGACGGTGACCGCGCGCACCTCCGGATCGATGGTCTCGCCGTGGAAGACCGCGTTGGGGGTCGAGTCGATCATGCGCGTCGCGGTCGCGGTGGACCTGCGCGGAAACTCGGCGTTGACGATGACCCGCAGCAGGTCGCGATAGAGCACCGCCACCAGCGTGTTGATCTCGGGCTGGTATGTCCCCTTGGCGCACAGCTTCGCCAGCTGGGTGAGCGCCAGCGGGTCGGCGATGATGTGCACGGAAGCGCCGTAGCGATGCTCCAGCTGCGGTGGGCGATAGTTGATCTTGTCGTAGGCGTGGTCGCGCATGTCTACCTCGAGAACGGAAGCAGCTCCTGCTGCCAGGGAGTGGTCGGCTGGCCGGGTTCGGGACTGAAGCACTTGCGGCAGCGGGGCTCGTAGGCATCGAGCGCGCCGACGTGGACCTGCGCGTCGCTGTCGATGGTGCGCTGGCTGCGGCCGGCGGGCTGTCCGCAGACGACGCAGATGGCCAGCTCCTTGGTGATGTACTCGGCCTCGGCCAGGAGCTGCGGCATGGGCTCGAAAGGGACGCCGCGATAGTCCTGATCGAGCCCCGCGACGACGACGCGCAGGCCGCGGTCGGCGAGGCTCTTCACGATGGGAACGATCTCGGGCCCGAGGAACTGCACCTCGTCGATGCCCACCACTTCTACGTCCTGGGCGAGCTTGGTGAGGATCTCGCCCGCGGTGGCGACCACGGTGGAGAGCATCTTCTGCTGCGAGTGGCTCACCAGCGCCTGGGCGTCGTAGCGCGTGTCGATGCGCGGCTTGAACACCTGCACCTTGCGCCTCGCGATGACCGCGCGCTTGAGACGGCGGATGAGCTCTTCGGTCTTGCCGGAGAACATCGGTCCGCAGATGACCTCGAGTTGCCCCAAGCTACTTGCTCTTCTTGACGGCGAAGCGCAGCCAGAGGTCGGCGTCGATGCCGTCCTTGTTGGGGCGGGCCTCGAAGAGCGCGTCGCGCAGGCCGGCGGCGCGGTCGGCGAAGAGGTGCGCACCGGCGCTGGCCACCCCGCCCTGGTCGTTGCCTGCCCGCTCGATGGATTTGACGATGCCCGCCACGTCCACCCAGACGTTCTCCTGGCCAGACTGCTCGAAGCCCGCGACGCCGATGCGCTTGAACGACTGCGAGAGCGTCGGCGCGCCGGCCGGAGCGAGCGCGCGGCCGAGCATGCCCAGATCCTCGAGCGTGGGCGCCTTCGGCTTGGGCGGCGGCTTCTTGCCCTTGGCGGGCGCTTCGACCGCGGCAGGCGGCGCGCCGCCGATGGAGAGCAGCAGCACGTCGCCCTTGAGCGCGGCCTGCGCGCCGTCGCTGAGGCGGAACCAGCTGGCGCCGGCAAACTCTGCCCGGTCGGTGGGCGGCCGCGTCTTCATCGCCTTCTCCAGCGCGGCGCGGATGGTGTCGGGCTTTCCGAGCTGCGCCGCCACCAGGAACTGCGAGCGATCGAACGAGCCGACCTGCTCGCCCAGCAGCGCGCTCACGAGCGAGGTGGCGTCCAGGTAGACCGCGACGCCGACGTTGCCGGTGAAGCTGGGGATCAGCTCCTTCTCCAGATCGAGCCCGGTGGTCTCCAGCAGCCGGTCGCGCATGCGGCTGGTGTCGGTGCCGGCGGCGCGGGTCAGCTCGGCCCAGAGCGCTTGCGGCGCGGCCGAGATGCGCAGGTACGCCGCGGCTCCCGAGGGAAGCTGCGAGGCCAGGTCGGGCGGAGCTTTCTCGGGAGTGAAGGCGGCCGCCAGCTTGTCGCCGGTCAACGTGCGCGGCATCGCGTACATGCGCAGCTGCAAGAGCTCGGGCTTCTCCAGCACCGAGAAGGCCGAGGTGGCGAGCGCGCCGCCCAGCCGCGCGTCGCTGTCGGCCGCGCGCGAGTAGAAGGTGGCGTCGCCCGGGCCGATGTGGCGCAGCGCCGTCTGGTAGCCCGGGTCGGCGAAGAGGCCCTTGTCGGGAGGCAGCGCGGCCGCGCTCTGCAAGGCCTTGAGCGGGTCGGACTGGCCGGGAGTGCGCAGGTAGAGATAGCCCAGCGACTGGAGAATGCCGACCTTCTCGCCCGCGGCGTTCTGGCCGGTGAAGGCCGGCGCGCTGCCGATGGTCGCCTCCTTCAGCTCGAAGGCGCCGTGGCCCATGCCCTGCGCGAGGACGCGCTTTGCCGCGGCCAGCGACTTTGCGTCGTCCGACGTTCCGACGACGAAGACCAGCGCCTCCGGATCTTCGGGGACGGTGTAGAGCGCAACGCCTTCGTCGGGGTCGAACCCGGCTGCGTCGGCGGCCTTGGGGTCGAGCGGATCGAAGCCGGCGGCGGCGCCGATGTCCTTGGCGATCTTGTCGAAGAGGCTGCCCAGCGAGAGCTTCTCGGCCGTCTGCCGGTGCAGGTCGACCTTGGCCCACGGCCGCTGCGCGAGCAGCACCGCGCGGATCTGCGCCGGCACCGCCATGGCCACGTCGCGCCGCAGGACGCTCACGTGCGTGCGGGCGTTGCGGCTCTGACCGTCCTTGTCGGCGATGGTCTCGACCACCGTGTAGACGCCCGGCCGCGGGAAGGCGTGGGTGACCACGGTGCCCGTCTGCTGCGGCGTGCCGTCGCCGAAGTCCCACTGCGCCTCGCTGCCCGGCGGCAGCTGCTCCGGCTGGCCGAAGCGCAGGTGGGCGCCCGAGTAGGCGTTGCGGTCGCCGCCCGGGTCGGGAGCGACGCGCTTGATGCAGGAGGAGAGCAGCACGGCCGAGGCAAGGGTCAGCAGTCGGAGGCGCATGGCGGTGGTCGTTTATCACAGCGAAGCCTTCGCTGGTTGACAGCGTTGTGCTCTCTCGTTAGATCATCTTTCAGAAGTTTTTGAAACTTCCCAATCGTGCGAAGGAGCGCGCCTTGTCGCTGTCGACCGCCGGCCTCGTGGAGCTGCAGGAAGCCGCGGCCAACGTGCAGGCGCGGCCCAGCGCGGCGCAGCTCCTTCCCAGCGCGCAGGCCGCCGAGGGCATTCCACGAATGGAGCGGATGCTGCTCGCCGCGGCGCTGGAGGCACCAGCGCAGCTTTCGCTGGCTGCGGCCGACCTGGTCCGGGCCGGCGGCAAGCGCGTCCGGCCCCTGCTGCTGCTGCTCTCTGCTCGCGCCGTCGCGCCCGGGCGCCGCGGCCGTGGGCGGGTGGCGCTGGCGCTGGTGGCCGAGTTGGTTCACTCGGCGACACTGCTGCACGACGACGTCATCGACGATGGTCTTACCCGCCGCGGGCTTCCCGCGCCCCGCGTGGCCTACGGCAACGGCGTCTCGGTGCTGGCGGGAGACTGGCTGCTCACCACTTCTCTGGACCTCGCCTTCCGCTCGAAGGTGCCGCAGGCGCCGCAGACGCTGGTGCGGACGCTGCGCGAGCTGGTCGAGGGCGAGGCGCGGCAGCTGGCTATGCGCGG
>DATBAA010000093.1:0-9172 GCA_036271755.1 Myxococcales bacterium
TTCATGGAGCACTGCCACAACACCGTCCACGAAGACAACGCGATGCTCGTCCGGTGGGAAATCGACAACAGCGGCGCTCCGTTCATGCGTCCGCTGCCGACTCCCATCTCCGGAGCCAACGGCTACATCTTCAGCACGCCGGACAGCCTCCACGTCGAGAAGACGGCCTGCAACACGCTCAGCGGTCTCCCCGCCGGTGTCCAGAACAACAGCTGCGGCATCACGCCGTAATCCGGAGACAGACATGACCAACTACAAACTGGAGAAGACCATGAACAACCTCCCCTGGCTCGCCTTTGCCGTCGTGGCCTGCGCACTCCTGGCCGCGCCCGCGGCACGGGCTCAGACCACCACGCAGCTGACCGCGCTGCCGACCAGCAGCGCCGGCACCACGCCGGCGCCCATCAAGTCGGCGCCGCAGAACGGTGTCGTCGGCATCACGCCGCTGCCGTCGACCACCGCGCCTGAAGCCATCGTCGTCGACAAAGGCACCGCGTCCGTCACCGACACGGTCTCGCTCGATCCCAACGGCGGCATCGCGGTCGTCGAGGATCTGGTCGACCTGCGCAACTGCTCGTTCAAGGGTTCGAAGAGCCTGGCGCAGTACCACACCAGCGGCTTCGCCCGGATCACCCGCCAGCTGGCGGCCACCGACTCGTACGTCGGCACGCTGCCTATCTGGATCACCACCGCGGCGGGCGTGACCACGTACTACACGATCACGTTCACGCTCAACACGGCCCACAACATCACCACCAACGTCCTCACCAGCGCGACGCTTGCGCTGGGCGACTACGTTGCGCCGTTGACCGCCGGCGGCACGACCACCGGCACCGCCATCCAGTAAGGAGTGAGAGCCCAGGGCGATTCCCCGGATCGCCCTGGGCTTCTCATTTGCTGAATCAAGCCGGTGAAGCAGCACTTCGCGCGGCGAAGAGACTCTCGAGCAGCGCGGGCCGCCGCAGCAGCAAGCCGGCCCAGGCAATGATTCCCACATAAACAGGAACCAATTGGTAACTGAAGAGCGGCGTGCCCTGGCGCAGGTTGATGGCCACCGCGCCGCCCAGGTAGCCAGTGAGCAGCACCGCCCCGAGCGGCGCCGTCGCGGGCACGAGGTAGAGCGCGGTGCAAGCGAGCAGGATTGCGCCGATAGCCTGTATGCTGCAGATCCGGGTCTTGGTCATGGCTTTGATTTCCCTTCGCTCTGCACGTGCGCCGGGTCCATCCACATCACTTCCCAACCGTGGCCGTCCGGGTCGTAGAAGCTCTGGCCGTACATGAAGCCGTAGTCCTGCGGCGGCTCTGCCACGCTGCCGCCGCTCGCCGCGGCGATCTTCACCAGCTTGTCCACCTCGGCGCGGCTCTCGCACGAGAGGCAGAAGAGGGCCTCGGTGTGCGACGCCGTGTCGGCGATCTTCTTCTGCTTGGCGAAGGTCTGGAAGAAGGGCTCGGTCAAGAGCATCACGAACGCTTCGCCGCTCACCACCATGCAGGCGGCCTTCTCGTCGGTGAACTGCGGGTTGAACTCGAAGCCGAGGCTGCTGAAGAACGTCATCGAGCGCTTCAGGTCGCGGACGGGGAGGTTGACGAAGAGCTTGCGGGCCATGTTTGACTCCTGAGGATTGAGGTTTCAGGAGTTGGACTGCCCTGCCCCGCGAAACTCATCGGTCGTCTTCAAGCGCCTGCATTTTCTCGTGCAAGGACGAGCGGCAAGCCGAAGCGGTGGAAGATCGTCTCCGCGTCGAGGAACGACGTCCAGCCGGCCACCTGGCCGTCATCCAGGTCGAGCACGATGAGCGCCCATCGGCGGCAGGTGCTGCAGCGCGGCCACGAACGCCAGTCGCACGCTCTGGCGCAAGATGGCGCGCTCGGCCGGGTCGGCGCCGGCTGGAATCACCTTCGCGTCCGCGACCGGCTCCAGCCAGTGGGTTCGCGGCAGCTCGCGCAGCGGATCGTCCAGGCCGCCGGCAGCGCTCTCTTCGATGGGAGAGACGCGCTTCGCACGCTCGGAGAGCATGTCGAGGCACACGTTGGTGGCGATGCGATAGAGCCAGGTGCGGACCGACGAGCGCCCGTCGAAGCCGTCGAGGGACTTCCACGCGCGGACCATCGCGTCCTGCACGGCGTCGTCGGCCTCGATGGCCGATCCGAGCATGCGATAGCAGTGGCCCGTCAGCGCTACCCGATGCTGCTCCAACTCTTCCGCGGTCAGCCGCTCCATCAGCGCTCTGCGGTGGCGCGCATGGTCTGCCAGAGCTTCTCGACGTGCGCGGCCTCGGTGGACTCGATGCCGATGGAGACTCTCACCATCCAGCGGCCGTCGACCATGGCCGGCGTGAGGTAGGCCGCGCCCGAGTCGTTGATGGCCTGGGCCCAGCGCCTCGTGTGTTGATCGAGCGCTTCGCCCGACAGCCCAGGCGGTTCGTGGCGGACGCAGACGGTCTGCAACGGCACCGGCGCAATCCTGCGCCAGCCGGGCGTTGCGTCCACCTGCGCGGCCAGCCATTGGGCATTGCGCAAATCTCTCCGCAGTCGCGCGCGAATGGCCTCCATCCCCTGATCGCGCAGCGCGAACCAGATCTTCAATGCCCGGAACCGCCGTCCAAGCGCGATGCCCCAGTCGCGGTAGTTGCGCACCTGCGCGTCCATCGGCGTCTGCAGGAAGCTCGGGTTGGTGGACATCACCCGCACCAGATGTTGCGGATCGCGGACCAGGTAGAGCGTGCAATCGAACGCGACCGTCATCCACTTGTGCGGATTGACCACGATGGAGTCCGCGCCCTCGATGCCGGCCCAGAGCCCGCGGCACTCCGGAAGGATCATCGCGCTGCCGCCCATGGCCGCGTCGACGTGCAGCCACATGCCCTCGCGCTGCGCGATCGCGGCCAAGGCGCCGATCGGATCCATCGCCGTGGTCGCGGTGGTGCCCGTCGTTCCGACGATGGCGCAGGGCTTGAGGCCGGCTGCCTTGTCCGCCGCGATCATCTCCTCGAGCACCGCGGGCTGCATGCGGAACTCCGCGTCGAGAGAGACCGCGCGAACGAATTGCCGCCCGAAGCCCGCCAGCAGCGCGGCCTTCTCGATGGAGCTGTGCGCCTGCGCCGAGACATAGACGACCAGCGGCGCGCTCTTGGACTGCAATCCAGCCCGGGCCGCGGAGTAGTTGGTCGCGCGCTCTCGCGCCGAGACCATGGCGATGAACGACGCAGACGAAGCCGTGTCTTGGATGACGCCGCTGAAGTTTCCCGACAGGCCGAGCAGATCGCGCAGCCAATCGGTCGTCACTTGCTCCAGCTCGGTCAGCGCCGGGCTCGCCTGCCAGTTGAGGCCAATGACGCCCAGCCCGCTGCTCACCACATCGCCCAGGATCGACGCGAGCGAACCGGCGGTGGGAAAGTAGCCGAAGAAATTCGGATGCTGCCAATGCGTGATGCCGGGCAGGATGATCGACTCCAGGTCGCGCAGGATGTCCGCGAACGCCTCGGGCTTCTCGGGAGCGGCAGAAGGCAGCCGCGAAATGATCTCGCCCGGCTTCACCTTCGACTGCACGGGAAGCTCGGCCACGCGGGAGCGATAGTCCGCAATCCAATCGACGACGGCGTGGCCTGCCTTGCGAAACTCTTCGGGAGTCATGCTGTCGTTCCTAGAGGCCGAAGTTGGAGAAGAGGTAGAACGAGGTGCCTTCGTCGGAATGAAGGACCGTGGCGTTGAAGAGCGTGGCGAACTGGAAGTCGAGGCCGGTGATGAAGACGCCCAGCCACACCCCGCCGCCGACAGCCGGGTGCCACTTGCTCGAGCTCTGGTTCTCCACGAAGACGCGGCCCACGTCGGCGAGGCCGGTCAAGCCGTAGCGCAGCGGCACCACCGTGCTGATGCGGCCGAGCGCGATCTGCAGCGTGGCGTCGGCGGCCACCGCGGCATCGCCGTCGAATCGATTCAAATCATAGCCGCGCAAGACGTTGCCGGTGGAGCCGCCCGTGATGTCCAACGGAGAGGCCCCGGCGGCGCCGCCGACCGACGCTGCTTCGAAGAAAGGGTACGCGCCCCAGATCTTCTCGCCGGCGAGATGGAAGTCGAATTGGAAGTCGGTGAGCAGATGAGCGCCAAAGGTGGCCGACACCTGCCCGCGCGCCTTGGTGAACGCGGAAGGGTTGCCGAAGATCTCCGGCGTATAGCGGACGGAGGCGAGCATGGAGATGCCGCCGCGGCTGGGAAAAGTGCCGCTGCGGGTATCGAGGGACAAGTCGGCCTCGCCGCTGCCCAGCGACATTCCGCCGGCGCCTTCGGGCTTGGTCGCGTCGAGGATGCCGCCGTCGTCTCCGTCGGAGGCATGCTTGAACAATGCGCCGACGCGGCCGCGCAAAGGTCCGAGGAGCGGGACCTCGATCATCGGCTTGACGGTGACGATGCCCTGCCGGACGTTGTAGAAGCCCGACTCCACGAGAGTAGCGGTGCGCTGCGTCTCGTTGCCGATACCAAAGAACTTGCCGACGTCCATTCCTGAATAAGCCATATAGAGCAGGCCGCGAATGGGCGAACGCGTACGAAAGTCCGCGCTGTATTCCAAGCGAGGCCGGTTGGTGCCCGTCGAATAGGCGGCGCCGAAGTTCATCTGCGAAGAGAAGGGATCGAGCTCGAAGCCATATCCGGTTCGCTTGGCGGTGGCGCCGATGACCAGGCCGCGGGTCGGGTCATAAGAGAGCTGGGGGAAGAAATAGAGATCGCTGCCCCAGTCGCGCGACGGTTGATAGTGCGTGCGGGTCGCGGCCAGATCGGGCTCGAACCGCTGCAGATCCGACGAGGCCGGCTTTGGATCCGGAAGTGTTTCGTACACTTTGAGGGAATCTTCGTTGCCGGAGATCTCGACGGCTTTTCCCGGCGCCACCACCCGGACGAAGATGGCCGGGCCCGCTTCGCCCGTCACCGAAACGCGGTCGGCGCCGCCCATGGTGTAGAGGCGAATCTCCGAGGTCTCGCCGGGCTTGAACACCCGCTGGAAGAGCGGCCCGGGCGCGGCCGCGGAGACCACCGTCACCTGCACCGAGCCGTCGGCATTGCGCTGCAGCTTGAACTCCTCCACCCCGCTGGTGCCGCGCACGTCCACCTCGTGCGCCAGCAGGCGGTAGAAGTCTTTCGCCGTTTCGGGCAGCTCGTCGCGCCGCGCGCGCAGCGCCTGCTCGAGTGAGGCGCCGCTCTGCGCGTAGAGCGGCGCGGGAATGCGATGCACCGCTTCCGAGATGACCGCGTCGGTGACTTTGCTTGTAACCTCTCTCGCCACCTCGTCGAACGCGGCGCCATCGAGGCTCACCAGGAAGCGCCTGTCGGTATAGCGGCCGGAAAAGGTGACCTTCGCAACCGGCGGATGCCTGGACCCGAAAGTCGTGAGTTGCGGAACGTAATATTCGGCGACGGAAGGAATGAGTCCGTCGAACTTGCTGAAGGCCTGATCGCGATCGCGCGGAACCGGCCGCCAGCTGCCGTCCTCCACGCGCACCCAGCGCCACTGGTCGATGTGGCGGTCCCAATCGCCCACGAGAATGTCGATCAAACGCGCCCGCAGATAAGCCCGCGCGTCGATGCGCTCATCGGTGCGCGTCTCGATGCGCTCGAAGAGTGAGATGGTGTCTTCGACCTTGTTGACGCCCTCCATCCTCTTCTCGCCCCGCTCCTCGATGAGCCCGATCATTCCGGCGAACTTGCGAAAGTCGCCCAGCCTGGGGTCGTCGGGCAGCTTCACCAGCAGCGGCGTGACGTGCAGAACGCCCGCGGCCTCGAGCAGCGGCGGCAAGACGAGCGCGCCGACGGGATAAGCGGTGCTGGTCTCGTCTTGATAGATGTCGCCGACGAACGATTTGCGCGTGGCCTCGTCGAAGACGCGCGTGGGGTCCTTGTCCACCGAGCGCATTGCCCAGGTGTGGCCATTGCCGCTCTTGAAGTGGAGGTTGTTGGTCTCCAGGCCGCCGCCCAGGCGGTCCGGTTTCAATCCTCCGTCGAAGGTGTCCAGGTCGAGCACCGGCACTTCGATGGGCGTGGTCCAGGCGTCGCGCCAATGAGCGCCGAGAAAGAAGCGCTGCAGCCAGCCGGCGCCGTAGCGCTCTCCCAGCTTCACGGTCTCGACCCGCGGCGGCTCCGCGCGGGCTGCTCCAGCCAGGATCACGATCGCCAGGAAGATTCTCACAGCCGTACTCCATAGCTGATTGCCCTGCCGCTTGCTGCCCGGGGCGCGCTCTCCTGGTGCAGGTGCACCAGCGAAACGGTCGCGCCGACGGCCAGGCCCAGGAGAGCGCCAGCCAATACGTCGCTGGACCAGTGGCGGTCCGCGACCATGCGCAGCAGGCTGGTGGTGGTGGCGATGGCCAGCGCCGCCGGACAGACCGCCGCGTCCGCGCTGCCGTAGAGCGACAACCGCGAGTGCTGCACGCAGAGCGTCGAGGCGGCGGTGAAGGCGATGAGCGCGTGCCCGCTGAGAAACGAGCTGTTGCGGGTGTTCGGGTCCGCGCTGCAGCCCGGCTCGTCCGGAGTCTCGCTGCACCCGGCGACGTAGGGACGGGCGCGGCCCACGGTGCGCTTGATGGCGGTGGACAAGAGCGCCTCGACGGCGATGGCCTCGGCGTCGATGAGCACCAGCTGCCAGGCCGCGTCGCGTTGGCCGCGGCCCAGCCAGGTGACGAGACCCGCGTCGACGATGATGGGATACACCGCCATTAGATACGCCGCGTTGCTGAGCGTTCCAGCCAGCCTGCGATCCTCCGGCTCGGACGCTCGCAGCAGGCCGCGCGCGCCGTCGTCGAAGAGGATGGAGCGGTTCCAGTTCGGCTCTGCCGGCGCGTTCAAGAAGAGCATCAGCGCCGCGGCGCCGGCGCCAACGCCCAGGATGGCGCCACCCTCGGCCGCGCCGGTGCGCCGATAGGGCCAGCCGTTCGAGAGGTCCTGGGCACCCGCGGGCGCGGCAGCCAACAGAGCGATGGCGACGAGGCGGGCGCGCACCCACCTTCTCTACGTCAAACGTTGTAAGTGGTCGACGCCGTTGTGCCACCCTTGCCGGTCCAGTTGGTGTGGAAGAACTGGCCGCGCGGCTTGTCGATGCGCTCGTAGGTGTGCGCGCCGAAGAAGTCGCGCTGCGCCTGCAGCAGATTCGCAGGCAGCCGTCCGGTGCGATAGCTGTCGTAGTAGGCCATGGCCGAAGTGATGGCCGGCGCTGCGACCCCGTGCATCACCGCCGCGGCGCTCGCCCGCCGCCACCCGTCTTGCGCCTTGCCGATCTCACCCGCGAAGTAGGGATCGAGCAGCAGGTTCTCCAAATCGTTGTTGCGACCGAAGGCGTCCGCGATCTTGTTCAAGAACGCGCTGCGGATGATGCAGCCGCCCCGCCACATCTTGGCCACCGCGCCGTTGTCGATGGTCCACTTCGACTCCTTGGCCATCGCGTGCAAGAGCGCGAAGCCCTGCGCGTAGGAGACGATCTTGCTGGCATAGAGCGCTTGCTCCACGTCGGCGATGAAGCGGTCCTTGTCCAGATCCGGCTTGCCCGACGGACCCTTCAAGATCTTCTCGGCATTGACCCGCTCGTCCTTCTGCGCCGAGAGCGTGCGGGCGAAGACCGCCTCGGAGATGAGCGTCAGCGGCACGCCCAGGTCGAGCGCGGAGTTCACCGTCCACTTGCCGGTGCCCTTCTGCCCCGCTGTATCGAGAATGAAGTCGACCAAAGGTTTCTTCGTTTCGGGATCGACGAAGCCGAAGATGTCGCGGGTGATCTCGATCAAATAGCTGTCGAGCGGGCCTTTGTTCCACTTCTCGAACACGCCCTGCAGACCCTTGGCGTCGAGGCCGCCCAGCTTGCTCAGCAGCGCATAGGATTCGCCGATGAGCTGCATATCGCCGTACTCGATGCCGTTGTGCACCATCTTCACATAGTGGCCGGCGCCCTCGGGGCCAATCCAGTCGCAGCAAGGCACGTTGCCGTCGACCTTGGCGGAGATGCCTTGGAAGATGTCTTTGACGTGCGGCCAGGCTTCCGCCGAGCCTCCCGGCATGATCGAGGGGCCGTTCAGCGCGCCCTCTTCTCCGCCCGAGACGCCCGTGCCGATGAAGAGCAATCCCTTCTTCTGCAGCTCCTGCACGCGGCGGGTGGTGTCGGGGAAGTGGGTGTTGCCACCGTCGATCAAGATATCGCCCGGCTCGAGCAGCGGCGTCAGCTCGTCGATGACCGCGTCCACCGCGCTGCCGGCCTTCACCATGATCATGATGCGCCGCGGCCTCTTCAGCGCCGCCACCAGCTCCTTGGGCGAGCGCGCGCCGATGATCTTCTTGCCCTTGGCGCGGCCCTTCACGAAGTCGTCCACCTTGGAGACCGTCCGGTTGAAGACCGCCACCGTGAAGCCGTGGTGCTCCATGTTGAGCACCAGGTTTTCGCCCATCACCGCGAGCCCGATGAGCCCGATGTCCGCTTCCGCCATGGCCAGCTCCTTTTGAGGCCTGCAAACTATCGCTTCGAAGTCACCGGGGCACGAGAAAGCGCGGCACTGGCGGTCAGCGGACGAGCGTCAGCCCAATCGCTTGAACAGCGCGACCTCTTGTTTTGCACTGTTTAAATAAAGACTGTTTCGCCGCGCCCGAAAACTCAGTGAAGTTAGTGGCTAAGCTGGTGCTCGTTTTCCAGCCATTGACGATCTCACTGCCCCGGGCGTAAGCGCTTGTGCGTTCTGTTTTGTTTTCGGGGGGATCTCATGCACGTTCGCTCCAGGGCCATCGAGGCCGCTGTTTGTCTTCGTTACGCCGTTCTTTTGTTGGCGTTGGTTTTCTTGCCCGCGACCGCCTGGGCGACACCCAAGCCTCACCCGGTGTGCCAGGGCATCCAGCCGCCGTGTCCCCGCTGCGAAGAGCCCACTTGTACGACCGACCAGCCGCATTGGTTCTGCGACTCCTCCCTGCCCGGCTCGAGCTGCAACGACGGCAACCTCTGCGACGCCACGGAGACCTGCGACGCGTTCGAGAACTGCAACGGCGCGCCAATCTCGTGTTCGGCGATCAGCAACGGGACCTCGAGTTGCCAGCCGTCGACCGGAGCGTGCGTCGCCTCATCGTGCAGCCCCGGATATCAAGCGTCGGGCGATAGCTGCGTCGCAATCCAGGTGAACCCAGCCATCTTGGTCGTCAACCCCGCCAACGGAAA
>DATBAA010000094.1:0-4127 GCA_036271755.1 Myxococcales bacterium
GTAGTCCGGATAGCCGGTGTCTCTTGCCGCCAGCTGCGCGGCCTCCTCCTTGCGCTCGAGGATGGGGTTCAGCTTCTGCGTGCGCACCGCGTTCATGGCCGCGAAGGCCTGCGCGCGCCTGCCCGCGTCCGGTTCGCGCGAGAGCAGCGCCTGCACGTCGCGGAAGGCGATGGGCTCCTTCTGCCAGGGCAGCGTCACCGTCGCCCCGGCCTCGGCGTCCGCGTACTCGTCGTCGAAGCGGGCAAGCGACAGCGTCAACACCTCGTGCGTCACCGAGCGCCCCAGGAAGGTCAGCGCCAGCGCTTCGTTGGCCGGCAGCCCGGGCTGCCCGCGCACCTCGTCGATGGCCTGGATGGCGCGCTTGCGGAAGAGCCGGTCGTGGCCGACGTAGGTGAGCGTGGTGATCGACGGCTCTCCTTGGGTGGCGCTGTACCAGTCGAGCACCTGCTGGATGTGCCCCAACGCCGCGTACTCCTCGCGGATGGAGGCGACGTAGGCCTTCGCGTCACCGGCGGACGACGACGCGGCGGCGCTGGCTTTCGCCTCGGGGGTGGACTTGCAAGCAGCGGCCAGGATCAGGAGGGCGAGTGGGCGACGCATCGCCCGGTACGCTACTCGCCCAGCTTTGCCTTGAACAAGGAGTTCAGCACTCCCGGATTGCCTTTGCCCTTCAAGTCCTTCATGGCCTGGCCGACGAAGAAGCCGAGCAGGGTCACTTTTCCAGCCTTGTACTTGGCGGCCTCGCCGGCGTTGCGCGCGATGACGGCGTCGACCACTTTTTCGAGCTCGGAGTTGTCGCTGACCTGCGCCAGCCCCTTCTCGTCGACGATCTTCTGCGGCGCTTTGCCGGTGCGGATGAGCTCCGCCAGCACTTCGCGCGCCGCCGTCGAGGAGATGGTGCCCGCGTCCTGCAGCTTCCACACCTCTTGGACCTGCGCCGGCTCGAAGCGCAGCTTTTCCAGGTCCGCCTCTTTGTCGTTCAAGGCGCGCGACAGCTCGCCGACGATGAAGAGCGCCGCCCGCTTGGCGTCGCCTCCGATGCGGGTGTGCACCGAGACCAGCGCGGGCTCGCCGACGATGGTGCGCACGTCCGGCGCCGAGACCCCGGCCTGCAGCAGCTCCTCGCTGATCTGCTGCGGTAGCTTGGGCACCTTCACCCCGTCGATGAACGCGCGGGTGATGGCCAGCGGCGGCAGGTCCGGCTCGGGGAAGTAGCGGTAGTCGTTGGCCGCTTCCTTGCTGCGCATCGAGCGGGTCTCGCCCTTCTCGTGATCGAAGAGCCGCGTCTCCTGCACGATGCGCCCGCCGCCCTCGAGGACCTCCACCTGGCGCGAGATCTCGTAGTCGATGGCCTGGCGGACGAAGCGGAAGGAGTTGATGTTCTTCAGCTCGACGCGGGTGCCGTACTCCTTGGCGTCCTTGAGCATGACGCTGACGTTGGCGTCGCAGCGGAAGCTGCCCTCTTCCAGGTTGCCGTCGTTGACGCCCAGGTAGATGAGCGCGAGCCGCAGCGCCTTCAAATACTCGCTCGCGTCCTCGGCCGAGCGCAGGTCGGGCTGGCCGACGATTTCTATGAGCGGCGTCCCCGAGCGGTTCAGGTCCACTTCGCTGGCCGCCGCGCCGTGCACGTTCTTGCCGGCGTCCTCTTCCAGGTGGATGCGCACCAGCCGCACGTTGCCCAGGCCCGGCACGGGCACCGCGCCGCCGTCGCAGATGGGCAGCTCGAACTGCGAGATCTGATAGCCCTTGGGCAGGTCCGGGTAGAAGTAGTTCTTGCGCGCCCAGATGCTCTTCTCGGAGATCTTGCAGCCGAACGCCTTGCCCGCGCGCACGGCCATTTCAATGGCCGCGCGGTTCAACGCCGGGAGCGCTCCCGGAAGCCCAAGGCAAGTGGGGCACACCTGCGTGTTGGGCGGCGCGCCAAAGTCAGTGGCGCAGCCGCAGAAGATCTTCGTCTTCGTCAGCAGCTGCGCGTGCACTTCCAGGCCGATGACGGGTTGAAAGTCGGCGACGGGCATCAGCGGAATCCTTCCGGCGCGGGGACGTCCGCAAGCTCAGCCGCATCTCCCAGACGAAGGATCGTCTCCTCTTCGAACGGCCTGCCGACGAGCTGCAGGCCGATGGGCAGGCCTTTCGAATCGAAGCCGCAGGGCACCGAGAGCCCCGGCAGTCCTGCGAGGTTGGCCGGCACGGTGTAGACGTCGTTCAGGTACATGGCCAGCGGGTCGTCCAGCTTCTCGCCCAGCTTGAAGGCCGTCGTGGGGCTGGTGGGCCCGATGACCGCGTCCACCTCGGCGAAGGCCTGCAGGAAGTCGCGCTGGATGAGCGCCCGCACCTTCTGCGCCCGGATGTAATAGGCGTCGAAGTAGCCCGCGCTCAAAGCGTAGGTGCCGAGCATGATCCGGCGTTTGACCTCGGCGCCGAAGCCCTCCGCGCGGGTATTTTCATAGAGCTCGAGCAGGTTCTTGCCGCCCTTGGCGCGGTGGCCGAAGCGGATGCCGTCGTAGCGCGCCAGGTTGGAGGAAGCCTCGGCGGTAGCGACAATATAGTAGGTAGCAATTGCGTGCGGCGAGTTGGGCAGCGAGATCTCGCGCACCTCGCAGCCCAGGCCTTTGAGCTTCTCGATGCCGGCGCGGACGGACTTCTCGACTTCCGGATGAAGGCCTTCGCCGAAGAACTCGCGCGGCACGCCCAGCTTGAGCCCGCGCACGCCCTTGCCGAAGCCGGCCGCGTAGTCCGGCACGGGACGCTTGGACGAAGTCTGGTCGTTCTCGTCGTGCCCGGCGATGGCTTGCAGCAACAGCGCTGCTCCGCGCGAATCCTGCGCGAAGGGCCCCACCTGGTCGAGGCTGCTGGCAAACGCCACCACGCCGTAGCGCGAGACGCGGCCGTACGTCGGCTTCAGGCCCGCGCAGCCCACCAGCGCCGCCGGCTGGCGGATGGACCCGCCCGTGTCCGTCCCGAGCGTTCCGGGAACGAACCGCGCCGCCACCGCCGCGGAGCTGCCGCCGGACGAGCCGCCGGGCGTGCGCGACAAGTCCCACGGGTTCATCGTCGGCCCGTAGGCGCTGTTCTCGGTGGAGGAGCCCATGGCGAACTCGTCCATGTTCAGCTTGCCGATGATCACCGCGCCCGCGGCCTTCAGCTTGCGCACGACCGTGGCGTCGTAGGGCGGCACGTAGCCCTGCAAGATCTTCGAGCCGGCGGTGGTCTCGACACCCTCCATGCAGAAGATGTCCTTGAGGCCCACCGGAACGCCGTCAAGCGCGGACAGCGGCTTTCCCGCGGCGCGCCTCGCGTCGGCGGCCTTGGCGGCGCTGGAAGCCTCGGCCTCCGTCAGGCGCAGGAACGCATGCACCTTGCCGTCCAGCGCCTTGATGCGCTCGATCGACTCTGCGGCCAGCTTCGACGGCGTGGTCTCGCCGCGCGCCAAAGCATCGGACATTTGCGACAGCGTCGTGGTCACTCGAGGATCCTCGGCACCAGGAAGGCCTGCTCGTCGGCCTGCGGAGCCTGCGCCAGCACCTTCTCGCGCGGCAACGAAGGCTTCACCGCGTCTTCGCGCAGCGCCAATTCGCTCTCCGCGTCGCCGGCAAAGCTCAACGGCTCGACACCCGAGACATCCACGGCCTGCAGCCGCTCGATGTACCCGAGGACATTCTGCAGCTGAGCGGCGAAGCGCTCCTCGTCCTCGGCGGACAACGCCAGCCGGGCGAGGCGCGCCACGTGCCTCACCTGCGCGCGATCGATGGCCATTTGAAGCTCCTTACGGCTTGTTCGCCGACCTGAACCAGTTGAGCACCGCGCCCATCACCGAGTGCGGCTCCGAATGCGCGTGCAAGTAGCCCCACGACGCCTTGGGCAGGAACGCTCCCCCGCAGGCCGGGCAGTGGAGGATCTGCAATTCGCCCGCCGTCTCCGGGATCATCAGCGCCCCGCAGTTGGCGCAGCGGCCGCCGTGCGAAGCCTTGAGCGCGGCCCGCTCTGAGGACTGCATGCGCGCCTGCTCCTCCGCGTGCAGCTTGCGCAGCCGCTCCGCGTCTTCACGCGCGAACCATTCGTCTTCTTGCCTGCCTGGCTTGTCGGTCATCTACTTGGGCCCCGCGGTCATGCCGTCCAGTGTAGCC
>DATBAA010000095.1:0-1658 GCA_036271755.1 Myxococcales bacterium
GTCGCCGACCGCCGCTTCTTTCTCCACCACGGCGATCTCACCGACTCCACCAGCCTGATCCGCGTCATCCAGCAGGTGCAGCCCGAAGAGATCTACAACCTGGCCGCGCAGAGCCATGTCGCGGTGAGCTTCGAAGAGCCCGAATACACCGCGAACGCGGACGGCGTGGGCACGCTCCGCGTCTTGGAGGCCATCCGAATCCTCGGCCTCGCGGACAAGTGCCGCTTCTACCAGGCCTCTACCTCCGAGCTGTACGGCCTCGTGCGGGAGACGCCGCAGACGGAGAAGACGCCGTTCTATCCGCGCAGCCCCTATGCCGTGGCGAAGCTCTACGCGTACTGGATCACCGTCAACTATCGCGAGGCGTACGGCATGTACGCGTGCAACGGAATCCTCTTCAACCACGAGAGCCCGGTTCGCGGAGAGACCTTCGTGACCCGCAAGATCACGCGCGCCCTGACGCGCGTGGCGCTGGGCCTGCAAGACTGCCTCTTTCTCGGCAACCTGAGCGCGCTGCGAGACTGGGGGCATGCGCGCGACTACGTCGAGATGCAGTGGTTGATGCTGCAGCAGGAAAAGCCCGAGGACTTCGTCATCGCCACCGGACAGCAATACAGCGTGCGCCAGTTCGTCGATTTCGCCGCAGGGTCGCTGGGCTTGCGGCTTCGCTGGCAGGGGAGCGGCGCCGAAGAGGAGGGCGTCGTCGACGGCCTCATCCCCGCGAGCGGCACGCCGGCCGTCGGCGACATCCACAAGGATGGTCCGCCCGGCCTGGTTGGAAAGACCATCGTGCGGGTCGACCCGCGCTACTTCCGGCCCACCGAAGTGGAGACGCTCCTCGGAGACGCCTCCAAGGCGCGCACGAAGCTCGGCTGGACCGCGAAGACGCCGGTGCAGGAGCTGGTCCGCGAGATGGTCCAGGCCGACTACACAGCCGCGAAAAAGGACGCTCTGGTGCGCAAGCACGGCTACGCGAGCTTCGACTTCCATGAGTGACCCGGCGCGAACGCCGCGCACGTTCGTCGCCGGCCACCGGGGCATGGTGGGCTCGGCCCTGGTGCGCGCGCTGCAGAAGCGGGGCGGCGCGGATCTGATCACCCGCTCTCACGCGGAGCTCGACCTGACCAATCAGGCGCAGGTGCAGCGCTTCTTTGCCGGCGAGAAGATCGACCAGGTCTATTTCGCCGCCGCCAAAGTGGGCGGCATCCACGCCAACGACACCTATCCGGCCGACTTCATCTACGACAACCTGATGATGGAGGCGAACGTCGTCCACCAGGCCTGGGCGACGGGCGTGAAGAAGCTCATGCTCCTGGGCTCGAGCTGCATCTACCCCAAGTTCGCGCCGCAGCCCATCCAGGAGAGCTCGCTGCTCACGGGCACGCTGGAGCCCACCAACGAGCCGTATGCCATCGCCAAGATCGCCGGCATCAAGCTCTGCGAGAGCTACAACCGCCAGCACGGCGTCGACTATCGCAGCGTCATGCCCAGCAACCTGTACGGGCCCGGCGACAGCTATCACCCGGAGAACAGCCACGTGATTCCCGGACTGATCCGGAGGTTTCACGAGGCGAAGAAGACCAGCGCGCGGACGGTGACCATCTGGGGTTCCGGCTCGCCCCGGCGAGAGTTCCTCTTCGTCGACGATCTGGCGGAGG
>DATBAA010000096.1:0-2342 GCA_036271755.1 Myxococcales bacterium
AGTAGGCGTCGTAGTAGCCGACGACGTCCGCGGTGAACGCGCCGCGCTGCATGTGGATGCCGGCCTCGGAGTTGATGCTCAGCTCCGGCGTGGCGGGCAGCGAGTCGGGCGGCGGCGGGCTGAAGCCGCGGTAGGAGCCTACGAACACCGTCAGGTCCGGCGTCGCCGCGAACGCCAGGCTCGCGCCCGGCAGCAGCTTTGTATACGTAGTGGCTTTTGCGCCCTGGGGCACCGCTTGGGCGCGGTCGAACAGGTCGTTGTAGAAGCGCGCGTGCACCAGCTCGTCGCGCAGCGCCACCATCAGCGTGAAGCGGCCCCAGTTGATGCTGTCCATGACGTGGGTTGCGTAGGCCACCGTCCAGGGCTGGTTGACGGCGGTGATCTGGGTGGGCGTCGGATCGTGCACCAGGATGCCGCCCACCTGAGTGAACGCGTCCTGGCTGTGGTGCCGGTTCAGGTAGTCGTTGTGCAGCCGGAAGCCCGCTTCCAGCTTGTGCGAGAGCACGCCGGTCGTGCCTTGCCAGAAGAGCGTCGACTGCAGCCCCTGGCTGGTGAAGTCGCGCTGGTTGGGGCCGATCTCGAACTTCTCGTCGTCGGAGGTCGTGTCCGCGCCGTGGAGGATGTTGTAGAAACCCTGGAGCGTCGGGTTGTGCGGATCCTGCGTGACCTTGAACAGATCGCCGCTGCGGAACTGATTGATCTTGCTCCAGGTGCGCGAGAAGTCGCTGCGGTCCAGATCGCTGATCCAGCGCAGGCCAGGAGCCAGCTCCAGCTCGTAGGTGAGCACCTCCGCGATGCGGTGGTTCTTCATCTCGTCGAGAGCGCTGGCCTCGTAGCGCTGGTCGGGATCCTTGCGCAAGTCCTCGTCGGAGAGGCCCAGGTACGTCTCGTGCGAGTCCTCGTCCGCGTAGCTGACCTTCAGCCGCAGCTCGTTGGTCCGGCCGCTGCTGAAGGAGTGGCGGTACTTGAACATGGCCTCGTTGCGGAAGAAGCCGGTGCTGGAGCCGTCTGGCAGGTGCTTGAAGCCGCTGGTGGTCAGGTGCAGGCCTTCGAGGAGAAAGCCGTCGACGCCATTGTCGTTGCCGTAGGTGCCGTGCACCTTGACGTAGCCGAACGAGCCGCCCGAAGCGTTGAGCGTCACTTCCTGGGTCCGCGGAATGGGCCTCGTGATCAGGTCCACCGCCCCGCCGATGGTGTGCGGACCGTAGGCGAGCGTGGCCGGGCCCTTGGTGACGCGGAGCTGATCCATCCGCTCGACCAGCGGGAAGTAGTAGGCGGCGGAGGCTGAATAAGTGGCCGGCGCGAAGGGAATGCCGTCCTCGAGCAGCGTCAGCTTCTTGCTGCGGTCGGGGTTGACGCCGCGGATGCCCAGGTTGGGGCGCAGGCCCAGGCCGTCCTCGCCGCGCGAGTAGATGCCGGGCAGCTGCGTGAGCGCGATGGCGGCGTCGTCGTAGGAGAAGCGCTGCAGATCCTTGCCCTTCAAGACCTGCGTCGAGCCGGGCGGCCCGGGGTCATTGCTCTCCTCGCGGGGCGCGACGGGCGCGTTGGTCAGCTCTTCCGTGCCTCCGTCGAGGAGCGGAACGCCGGCGTCGGCGAGGTCGCGCTGCTGCGCTCTTGCGCCCAGCGCCGCGAGCGAGAGCGCGCAGACCGCGGCGGCGAGATGAGATCGGGACGGCGTCAAGGCTTCCTCCGAACGAACGGAGGAGGCTTCTACTTGAGATTGAAATTGAGAATCAAGATCAGATGAGACAAATGTCGTAAACCGCTCATCTTTGGCTCATTTTTTGATTGTGACAATTTCAGGACCGCTTCGACACCGAGCGCGGCAGGCGCACTTCGAAGGTGGTGCCCGCGCCCGCCTGGGACATGACGCTGATGGTGCCGCCGTGCGCGTGCACGATGGACTGCGCGATGTAGAGCCCGAGGCCCACGCTGCGCCCGGCCGCGGCGGCGGCGCGCTGGACGGGCTGGAAGATGGACTCCCAGCGCCGCGCGGGAATGGGCGGCCCGTCGTTGTGGACCGCGAGCGTCACCTCGTGCGCGCCGCCGTGCAGCTGCACCCGCACCTTCGTCTCCGCGGGGCTGTAGGCGAGCGCATTGAGGAGGAGATTGCGCTCCAGCTGGGCGATGCGGACAGGATCCCAATTGCCGCTGGTGTCGCCCTCGGCTTCGACGGTCAGATCGCGGCCCGGATGCGCCGACCGCAGCTCGGCCAGCAGCTTCTGCGTCAGCTGGTCCAGGTCGATGGGCTCGCGCTCGACGTGGATGCCGCCGCCGAAGCGCGCGCGGGTGAAGTCGAGCAGATCGTCCATCATCCGGTCGGCGCGCTCGGCCGCGCTGTG
>DATBAA010000097.1:0-11145 GCA_036271755.1 Myxococcales bacterium
TGATCCTCCAGCGTGGTCAGGGCGAGGCCCAGCTTGCGGCAGGTCTCGGCCGTGCGTTCAGAGGTCGGAACGCCGCGCACCTTCACGCCGCGGGCGGCCAACGACTCGAGCGCTGCCGTGGCGCCGCGGCCAGTGCCGTAGCCGATGACCATGCCGTCCTGGACGAACTGCGCGGCACGCTCTCCGGCCGCCTTCCGCTGCGCGTCGACATCCATAAAACCCTCACCTTCCAACGAAAGAAAAGCCAAACCGCGCCAGGCCGCCCAGGGCCAGCATCACCACCGGGTTCACCTCGAAGCGCGTCAATGTCAGGCCCACCGCGACCGCGATGGCGATCTCGGATGAGTCGTCCATGGTGGGAAAGAGCGAGATCATGGCGGCGGCCATCAACCCCAAGACGGCCGGCGTCAGGCCGCGCAAGGCCGCGCGCACCGTCCGCCGCGAGCGGAGCCGGTCCAGCCAGGAACCCGCAAGCGTGACCAGCGCAAAAGGAGCGCTGAAGATGGCGACCGTCGCCACCACCGCGCCCAGCCAGCCGGCGCGCAGGTAGCCGATGAAGGTCGCCAAGAGCAGCACCGGGCCCGGCGTCAGCTTGCCGATGGCCACCGCGTCGGCGAACTGCCGGTCGGTCAGCCAGCCCTGGCGCGCCACCACCGACTTGAGGTGCGGGATGATGGCGAAGCCGCCGCCGTAGGCGCCCAGGCCGGTGCGGAAGAAGCTCAGGAACAGCGCCACCAGCTCGCGATCGACGTGGGTGATGTGCAGCGCGCCGGCGGCCAGGAGCACCGTGAACCAGGCCGCGCGCAGCTTCACCGGCGGCTTGGGCGGCTCTGGCGGCCTCGAGGTGGCCAGCGTCGCGGCCTCTTCGGGCAGCACCACCGGCGACTCCTTCTCGCCCGGCCGCGGCTCCTTGCGGCGCTCGAAGATGGCGTGGTGGCGCACGCGCTTGGTGCCCAGGTCGACCGCGAGGCCGATGACGATGCTGAGCAGCACCACCTCGCCCGGGGCCGCATCGCCGACCGCCGAGAAGAGCAGGGCCATGGCGGCGAGCCCCATCTGCCAGAGGCGGGTCACCGCCGTCTGGGCCATCTTCAAGGTGATGGCGCCGATGATGCCGACGACCGCCGCGTTGAAGCCGCCCAAGAGGGTCTCCACGTCGGGGCTGGCGCCGTAGTTCACGTAGGCGAAGGCCAGCACCATCACCGCGACGAAGCCCGGCAGGACGAAGCCGACGTAGCCCAGGGCCGCCCCGCGGATGCCGCCGAAGCGCAGCCCGATGTAAGCCAGCGCGTTGGCCGCGGCGCCGCCCGGGAGCATCTGCGAGACGGTGATGGTGTTGCCGAACTCCTTCTCGGTCAGCCAGCGCCGCCTCGTGACCACCATGGAGCGGATGTTCGCCAGCACCGACAGGCCGCCGCCAAAGCCGACCACGCCGAGAAAAAGCGACGCCCGGAAGTACTCGGCCAGGGATGGGCGAGGTCGCTTCGTGTCAGTTCCGTGGCCGTCCATGCGCGACCAGTATAGAAGAACCCGCCGATGGCGCCTTTTCTCAAAGGAATGAAGATCGTCCACCGCGCTCAAAGCGGGTGGGGCGTGGGTCACGTTCTGGCTACCAGCGACGATCCGCCGCGGCTCTCGGCGGAGTTCCCCGGACGGCCGGGCGGCGCGGTCATTCTCTCGTCCCGGGACTCGGCGCTGACCCGCTTCAAGTTCGCGCCCGATTCCACCGCCCTGCTGGCCGACGGGACGACCGCGCGAGTGCTTCGGGTGCTGGCCGGGCCAGCGGCGGACCTCTTCCGCTACACGGTCGAGGTGCCGGGCAAGAAGCCCTCCATTCGCAGCGAGGCCGATCTGCGGGCGCTGACGCCCCGCGAAGGCCCGGCGGAGCAGCTGGCTTCGGGGCGGTGGGGACATCCCGACGACTTCCAGCTGCGGTCCGAGGCGGTGAAGCTGGACCTGGAGCGCCGCGCCGACGCGCTGGGGGCGCTCTTTGCCTCGCGGGTCTACGTGAAGCCGCATCAAGTGTCGGTGGCGCATCAAGTGCTGTCGGCGCCGCAGCCGCGGTTCGTGCTCGCCGACGAGGTGGGCCTGGGCAAGACCATCGAGGCGGGCCTGGTGCTGTCGGCTCTGCTGCACGCCGGGCTGGTGAAGCGCTGCCTGGTGGTGGCGCCGTCGCACCTGACCGTCCAGTGGCTGGCGGAGCTGTTCCACAAGTTCAACCTGCTCTTCACGCTGATGGACCCCGACCGGGCTCGCGACGACCGCGAGGCGGCCGAGTCCTACGACGACGGGGCCGCGGGCTCGCCCTGGTCTCGCCATTCGCTGGTGATCACGTCCCTGGAGTTTCTCTCGCGCAGCAAGGACGAGACGGCCGCCGCGACGGACGCCGGCTGGGATCTGATCATCATCGACGAGGCGCATCACCTGCGCGGCGAGCGCGCTTACGAGGTTGCGCAGGGGCTGGCGGAGAAGACCTGGGGCTTGCTGCTCTTGACGGCGACGCCGCTGCAGCTCGATCCGGCCGAGTATCACGCGCTCTTGAAGCTGGTGGACCCCGCGCCGGCGGCGACGCTCGAGGAGCTGAAGGCGCGGCTCGCCCGCCAGGGCGATCTCTCGACGGAGGTTCGCGCGCTCCTGGGCGGCGATGAGGCCGCGGCTGGACGGATCGCGAAGCTCTTCCCCGAAGACGCCGAGCTGGGCGCGCTGCGCGGGCCGAAGCTGCTGGCGCATCTGGCTGACAGCTACGGGCTCTCGTCGCGGCTTCTGCGCAACCGCCGGGCCATCGTCGGCGGGTTCACGCCGCGCGTGCTGACCAAGATCGACGTGAAGCTGTCGGAGGCCGAGCGCGATCTCGAGGACGACGTTCGCGCGGCCATGTCCGGCGCGAAGCTTCCTTCGGGCGCCGTGCTGGGCGCGCTGCTGCGGCGCCTGGGCAGCTCGCCGGCGGCGCTGGCGGCGGGACTCTCCGCGTCGGGCGACGAGAAGCTGGCTTCGTTGGCCTCGCGCGCGCAGGCGCTCGCGGGCGAGGGAAAAGATTCCAAGCTGTCGGCCTTCGTCCAGCTCTTGGAGAAGCTGGGCGCGGACAAGGTGCTGGTCTTCGCCGAGACGCGCGAGACCATCGAATACCTGCGCGCTTCGCTGGCGAAGCGGCGCATCGAAGCCCTGGCCTACGTCGGCGATCTCTCGCCGGCCGATCGCGACAAGCTGGTGGCGCGTTTCCGCGACCCCGAAGGTCCGCGCGTGCTGCTCTGCACCGAGCTGGGCGGCGAGGGACGCAACTTCCAGCACTGCCACGTGCTGGTGAACTACGACCTGTCGTGGAGCCCGTCGGCCATCGAGCAGCGCATCGGGCGCATCGATCGCATCGGCCAGGCGCGCGAGGTGCACATCTACGCGCTGCGGCCGGAGGGCACGCTGGCGGCGCGGGTGCTCGACGTGCTCGACGCGGGAGTGGGCGTCTTCACCGAGCCGGTGGGCGGCCTCGATCCGGTGCTGGAGAGCGTCGAAGGCGACCTGCTGGCGCTGGCCTCCAAAGGCTCCGAGGCAAACTGGGACGAGATGACCAAGGCGCTGGGCAAGCGCGTCTCGGCAGCGCGGGCCGAGGTGGCGCGCGCCTACGATCCGCTGCTGGACCTGCGCAGCTGCGATCTGGCGGCGGTGCGGGCGCTGGCCGAGCGTGGTGCCGCGAGATTGGGCGCGCAGGTGACGGGCAAGATGGACGCGGGCGCGGCGCTGCAAGCCGTGGCCTCGATGCTGGAGACCCGCCTGGAGGCGGTCTCGGTGGCGGCCGCGCAGCGCCTGGGCCTGGAGGCCGACGTCGAGGTGGACGTGCTGCCCGGCGAGGTGTCGTTCAAGGTCGGGCCGGAGCTGAAGGTCGACGCGCTGGCCGGCTTCGATCTGGAGCAGGACCGCGTGGTGCTGGGCAGCTTCAAGCGCGAGGTGGCGGTGCGGCGCGAGGAGAACGACTCCTTCGCGACCGGGCATCCGCTCGTGGAGTCGCTCTTTGGCTGGCTGCGCGACGGCGAGCTGGGGCGGGCCACGGTGGCGCGAGGCAAGGTTCGCGGGGCTACGGGAGCGGCGCTGGACGCGCGCTTCGTGGTTGCGCTGCCCGAGCCCGCGGACCTGGCGCAGGGCGCGCGCGTGCCGTCGCGGCGGGCGGCGCGGCACCTGGACGAGCTGCTCATTCGCATCGTGGTGCGTCTGGACGGCCGGGGCGGGGCGCGGGTGGAGGAGGCGCTGGGCTCGCAGATCGATTCGACCGTGCTCGACGCGGTGCCGGCGCCAGACGGTGGGCCGCCGCCGGCGTTCGTGCAGGCCGTCGAGCTTGGGCTGCGGACGGCGCAGGAGGAGGCGCGAGGCGCGCTGCTGCGGCTGGTGACTTCCGCGCAGCAGAAGCTGGCTGGCGAGAAGGAGGCCGCGCTGGCGAGGCTTTCGCGGTGGCTCGCGCAGAGCCGGGTGAAGCCCGCCGAGGCCGAGCTGGCGAAAGAGGCGGAGGCGAGGCTCTACGACGAAGCGGCGGAGGCCTTGCTGGGCGCGCGTTTGGAGCTCGATCAGGCCTCGCTCGTGCAGCTCGTCTGAGCCGTAAAAGTGAACGTTGTTCACTTCCCCAGGCGGCCAGGTGAACAACGTTCACGTTAAAATTTGCGCGGCTTGTGGCGAAGGAGGCGAATCATGGCTCCTCTGGCGAAGGTCATTCCGCTCTACGGTCCGAAGAGCAGCGGCGGCCTCGAGCTGACGGTGACCCTGCGCGGAATCAAGCCGGCCATCTGGCGCCGCCTGCGCCTCGCCGGCTCGCTGACCCTGCGCGAGCTGCACCACGTGCTGCAGATCTCCTTCGGCTGGGACGACACGCACACCCACGAATTCCACATCGGCGACGCCCGCTACGGCATGGGCTTCCCGGGCATGTCGGAGCTCGAGGCCATTCCCGACGAGCGCGAGTTCAAGCTGGGCCCGCTGCTGCGAGGCGTGACGTCGTTCGAATACGTCTACGACATGGGCGACGACTGGATTCACGAGCTCGCCGTCAAGCAGGTGCCGCTGACGGCGCGCGCCGCCAAGGCCGAGTGCCTGGACGGCGACCGCGCCGCGCCGCTGGAGGACTGCGGCGGCCCGCTCGGCTACATGGATTTGCTCAAGGCCATCACCAAACCCGGCAGCAAGCGCGGCCGCGAGTTGCTCGAGTGGGCCGGCGACTTCGACCCGGCGGAGCTCGACCTCGCGGCCATCAACCGCGACCTGCGCACCGCCGGCACCAAGGCCTTCCTGCGCAAGCGCGAACGCCTCTACGAAGGCCTCTGACTTGACCCGGCAGTACCGTCTCCGTAATACATTCGTAAGAACATCGGAGGCGTCATGCGGAAGAAGCTCTCGGCCATCGGCAACAGCCTCGGCATCGTCATCGAGAAGCCCATCCTCGAGCTCTTGAAGATCGACCGCGACACCGAGCTGGAGATCACCACCGACGGTCGCAGCCTCACGTTGAAGCCAGTCGATCCCGTCGATGACAAGAAGCGCTTCGACGAGGCAGCGAAGCGTGCGCTGAAAACGCACGCCAACACTTTCCGGAAATTGGCGAAGTGATCGATCCGCGGTTCCTCATCGTTGAAGAAGTGATCGACTTGCACCAGCGGCAGCTCGCGGAGTTCGGCGGCGGCCAGGGGTTGCGAGATCCGGGCGCATTGGAATCTGCCGTCAGTCAACCTGCCGCCCTATGCTTTTCACATCGCGCAGAACCAACCATTCGTCGACGGCAACAAGCGTACGGGCCTGCACGCGGCCGCGGTCTTTCTCATCTTGAATGGAGCTCCAATCGGCGATCCCGATGAGCGCCTCTACGACGCGATGATCGCCATCGCGGAGCGGACGATGGACAAAACCGGATTGGCGGCCGTTCTGCGCGATCTTCGAGAGACGCGCTGACGGCTGGTTGGCCGTCGCACGAGCGAACTGCCGAAGATCATCGCGCGTGCGCAGATTCAATGCATGCCAGCCGCGAAAAAAGCCGCGAAGAGGACCGCCTCGCCCAAGACCACGAAGAAGCCCGCCCGCAAGTGGAGCCAGCGCGTCACCGACAACAGCGACGCCATGACCTTGAAGGACGGCGTCTTCAAGTTGGGAAGCGCGCACGCCATCGCGCTCTCCATCAAGCGCAGCGCCGAGAGCAGCAACCGCCGCAAGTCGCCGCCGTTCCGGTCCGCCATGTCGATGCTGACTTTCTATGAAAACCGAGGCGGCAAGAACCTCTCCGCCGCCCAGCGCAAGAAGCTCGACGGCGCCAAGGACGAGCTGCGCAAGCTCTTCCACAAATCTCCATGACGGCAGTTCAGGTACCACGAAGCCTGCGTGGAGATTGTTGACGAAGCCGCGTAAGATCGGTGAATGGCTGCGCCTCGCTTCCTCGGCACCGATATGACCGACCCGGAGGTGATGCCTTACTTTACCTGGGATGCGCCGATGACGGTCCGTGATATCCGGGAGCGCCTACGGACGGCGCCGGAGCAGGAACGCTTCTACCTCTTGGGCAAGATCCTGCGCGAGGCGCGTGATACCGACGTCTGGCACTTCACCACGCCGGGCTTTGTGGTTCGCAACTTCGATCTGCTCCTTCCGCACCTGGGTCGAAGCCGTCCGTTCTGGCAATGGGTACTGAAGCGGTGGCGCGAGGAGGGAATGCTTGAGAGCTAGCCTTCTGTCGCGGCTGCAGCAGCAGGTGCTCGAGGCGTTCTTCCGTCGCGAGAGAAATTTTTTCCTGACCGGCGGCGCTGCGCTCGCCGGGTATCATCTCCAGCACCGCCACACTGAGGATCTGGATCTCTTCACCATCGAAGAAAATCTCGATGACGCCGACCGCGCTCTCGCCGCGGTTGCGGAGGAGTTGGGCGGAACGCTCGAGCAAACGAAGACCACGCAAGACTTCAGGCGCCGCATCGTCCGGCATGGAGATGAAGCCGTCGTCGTCGATCTCGTGCATGACCGTGCGCCGCAGGGTGAAGTACCAAAAGTTCAGTTCGGGGCAGTGCGCGTCGATCCGCCAGAAGAGATTCTCGCCAATAAACTCTGCACGCTGCTCTCACGGTCCGAGTTGCGCGATCTGGTGGATGTGTACGCACTTGAGGAAGCGGGTTTTCGCGTCGAGGACGCGTTGCCCCTCGCGCAACGCAAGGACGGCGGGTTGACGCCGCTTCAACTCGACTGGGTGCTGTCACAGATCGATCTCGCCCGACTGCCCGACGGAAAGATCGTCCTCGCTGAGAGCCGGCCGTCGGACGATGCGCCGACGCGGAACGAGTTGCAGCAGTTTCTGCGAGGCTTGTCGCGACGCCTGCTGCTGCTGAGTCCGCATCCCTAGCGCAAGTTGTAGGCGAGGCCGGCCAGGGCGGTGAAGCCCAGGTTGGTGCCGCTGCTCTCCGAGGTGATGGCGAACGAAGGGCCGATGCGCAGCCGCAGGGTCACCGCCAGATTGTTGGTCAGCTGATACTCCCCGCCGCCGCCGAACTGCGGCCCGAAGAGCACGCCCGCGGGGTTCGAGAACGAGACCAGGATGGGCACCTCGAACGCAAGATCGAGCGTCAGCCGCGCGTCCAGCTTGAAGCCCGCGACCAGCCCGACCGGCCCGCCAACACCGAAGAGCGCGCCGCCGGAGTGCGAGAATAGAATCAGCCCGGGCTGCGCCTCGAGCGTGAAGCCCGTGTCGCTCAAGCTGCCCAGCGTGTGGCGGTAGGCAATGCCGATGGTCCCGCCGGTGAGCCGCGTGGTGGTTCCCTCCAGGCCGTAGTTGAAGCCGGCGTGAAGGCCCCAGTCTGTCAGCTCACCGACACCGCGCAAATAAGTGAAACCGACACCCGGCCAGCCAGCCTCGGCCGTCACCGCGCTGTTTCCCAGGCCGATGGTCTGGGCCGCGGTCGCGCTCCAGTTGGTTGCGCCCGCGGGCTCGACGGAGGTTTGTACGAACTGGGCGTGCGCCGCTGCGGAGAGTGTCAAACAGAGGCTCACGAGCGCCCAACGCATGAACTGCCTCCAAAGTCCCGTTCAACCTTCGTCAGGGCTCGCTCGGATGCAAGGCCGGTTTGCGGCCGTGCTGCTGCGACGAAAGGCCATCTCAACGCGTTGCTTCATCCTTGCTTGTCTTTCAGCGCTCGTTGGATAGGGTGCGCCCCATGCAAGTCCTGGCCGGCGACATCGGCGGCACCAAGACGCTGCTCGCCATCTGCGAAGTGACGGACCCGAGCGGCAGCGCCCCCAAGGTGCAGGTCCTCAAGAGTCAGCGATACCCGAGCGCGAAGTTCCCCGGCCTCGGCGCCATCTGCAAGGAGTTCGAGAAGGAGGTGGCGCAGCCCATGCCTCCCTTCGCGGGCTTCGGCGTCGCCGGCCCCGTCTCGGGCGGACGCAGCCACACCACCAACCTTCCCTGGATCCTCGACGAGAAGGATCTGCGGCAGACCATCGGCATTCGCGCGGTGAAGCTCGCCAACGACTTCCACACCCTGGCGCTGGGCATCCAGTCGGTGGCGCCCGACAAGCTCGTCACCTTGAACGAGGGCGTCCGGGACCCGCGCGGTCCCTGGGCCATCCTCGGCGCGGGCACGGGCCTGGGCGAGGCCATCGCGACAATGGGCGCGTCCGGCCAGCGCGAGGTGCTGGCCACCGAAGGCGGCCACACCAGCTTCGCGCCGCGCACCGAGCTGGAGATTGGCGTCCTTCGTTTTCTCGCCCAGCGCTACGGCCACGTCAGCTGGGAGCGCATCCTCTCCGGCGACGGCCTCGTCAACCTGGCCGAGGCGCTGGCCAGCATCACCGGACTCTCGCCGTCGCCAGCGCTGGCCGAGGCCATCCGCCACGACCGCGCCAGCGCACCCGCGCAAGTCACCTCCGGCGCCGCCAGCGGCGACGGCCTCTGCAAGCACGCGCTCGAGCTCTTCTGCAAGCTCTACGGCGCGGAGGCCGGCAACTTCGCCTTGAAGACGCTGGCCACCGGCGGGGTGTTCGTCGCCGGCGGCATCGCGCCGCGCATCGTCGACGCGCTCAAGGACGGCAAGTTCCGCGAGGCGTTCTTCGACAAGGGCCGCATGCGCGCCGTGCTGGAGCTGATGCCGGTGCAGATCGTCCTCGATACAGATGCAGGCCTGCTCGGCGCCGCCGCCCTGGCCGCCCGCGAAGCCCAAGGAGCCGCCAAATGACAGACGAGCTGACGCAGAAGGCAATCAACACCATTCGCTTCCTGGCCATCGACGCCATCGAGAAGGCGAACAGCGGCCACCCGGGCATGCCCATGGGCTGCGCTCCGGCCGCGCACGTGCTCTGGAGCAAGCACCTGCGCTTCAACCCGCAAGAGCCGCGCTGGGCCAACCGCGACCGCTTCGTGCTCTCGGCGGGCCACGGCTCGATGCTGCTCTACGCCATGCTCCATCTCACCGGCTACGACGTGACGATGGACGATCTGAAGCAGTTCCGGCAGTGGGGCTCGAAGACGCCCGGACATCCAGAGTTCCACGACACCGACGGCGTCGAGGCCACCACGGGTCCTTTGGGCCAGGGCATCTCCAACGCGGTCGGCATCGCGCTCTCGCAGAAGATGCTCGCCGCGCGCATGAACGGCCCCGGCTCTAACGCCAAGTTCCCTATCGACAACTTCGTCTACGGCATCTGCTCCGACGGCGACTTGATGGAAGGCGTGGCCAGCGAAGCCTGCTCGCTTGCGGGCCACCTGAAGCTGGGCAACCTCATCTTCTTCTACGACGACAACCTCGTCTCGCTGGCCGGACACACCGACATCACCTTCACCGAAGATCGCGACAAGCGCTTCGAGGCCTATGGCTGGCACGTGCAGCACATCGCCGACGGCAACGACGTCGAGGCCATCGACAAGGCCTTGATCGCCGCCAAGGCCGACCCGCGGCCGTCGATGATCAGCTTGCGAACGGTGCTCGGCTATGGCGCGCCTCACAAAGCGAATACCCACGAGGCGCACGGCTCGCCGCTGGGCAAAGACGAAACCAAGGCAACCAAAGAGAACCTCAAGTGGCCGCTCGAGCCCACCTTCCTGGTGCCGCCGGAAGTGCGCGAGCTGTGGAGCAAGCGTATTGCCGAAGTGAAGAAGGGCTACGACGCCTGGCAGAAGCAGTTCGGCGAGTGGCAGGGCGCCAATGCCGACAAGGCGAAGCTGTGGAAGCAGCTCAGCGAGCGGCAGATTCCGGCCGATCTTCCCGAGCAGCTGGCCGCCGCGGTTCCCGCAGCCGCTGATTCAACCCGCAAATACGGCCAGGCCATTCTGCAAAAGGCCGCGGCATTGATTCCCTCGCTGGCAGGCGGCTCGGCCGATCTCGATCCTTCGACGTTTACCTATGTGAAGGACGGCGGCGACGTCTCGTTGGAGAACTATGCCGCGCGCAACATCCACTTCGGCGTGCGCGAGCACGGCATGGGCGCCATCGTCAACGGCCTCGCCTATGACGGCTTCTTCATTCCCTATAGCGCCACGTTCCTCATCTTCAGCGATTACATGCGGCCGCCCATCCGGCTGGCCTCGCTCTCCAAGCTGCAGAGCATCTTCGTCTTCACCCACGATTCGATCTTCCTCGGCGAGGACGGTCCCACCCACCAGCCCATCGAGCAGCTGGCGGCGCTGCGCTGCATTCCGCATCTGGAAGTGTGGCGGCCGGCGGACGGCCTGGAGACCGCCGCTGCCTGGGCTTCGGCCATCGAGCGCAAGGACGGCCCCACCGCGTTCGCGTTCACGCGGCAGAAGCTCGCACCGTTGAATCGCGGCTCGCCGGGGAACATCCGTACCTGCATGAAGGGCGCGTACGCCTTGAACGACGTGGCCGATCCGGACGTGGTGATCGTCGCCACCGGCAGCGAGGTTCCGCTGGCCCAGGCCGCGGTGCCGCTGCTCGAGAACAAGAGCCTGAAAGTGCGCGTCGTCTCCATGCCCTGCACGGAGAAGTTCCTTGCCTGGAGCGGCGACGAGCAGCGCGCGCTGATTCCGCACGGCAAGGCGAAGATCGTCGCCATGGAAGCAGCGGGCGGAATGGACTGGTACCGCATCGTCGGCGACGGCCTCGTCTGCGGCATCGATCGCTTCGGCGCCAGCGCTCCGGAGAAGGCCTTGGCAGACGCTTATGATCTCACGCCGCAGAAGGCCGC
>DATBAA010000098.1:0-4371 GCA_036271755.1 Myxococcales bacterium
TTCCAGCTTGCTCTTCTCCCAGCCCGCCACAACGCGCGCCAGGCTCTCGCGGTCCGCGTGCGCGCCCAGCACGCGCTCGGCGGCCCGCCGATGGTGCGGCGCATTGGTGTGCAGCCGGAGCCAGCCGTCGCGGCACTGGTAGTCGCCGGCGATCGGATCCCAGAGCGGCGGCAGCTTCCAGCCCACCGGCCGCAGCGAGAGCTGAAACCACATCGATGCCAGCCGCCGGTCGACCACGACCTTCCTGCCGTCGAGCCGCTCGGCGATGGCGAGTCCGGCCGTCGCCACCGCGGCCGCCGCGAAGTCCGTCACCGCGAACGCGGACGGCAGCGCGCCCTCGCCGACGAAGTCGACCTGACCGCCGCCGCCGCCCAACGCCTCCCAGGAATGGAGCACGAATCTGTTCTAGATCGAAATCTGGCCGTTGGCTTCCGGCCGCATCGCCGGCGCGGCGTGCCATCCTGCAGCCATGAACAAGATTGAGATCAAGACCAAGGACGGAACCTGCCCCGCATACACCTTCACGCCCTCGGGCGCGGGACCGTGGCCGGGCGTGCTCTTCTACATGGACGGCGTCGGCATCCGCCCCGCCATGTTCGAGATGGGCGAGCGCATGGCCCAGGGCGGTTTCTTCGTGCTGCTGCCGGACCTCTTCTACCGCGCCGGCCCGTACGCGCCCATGGACTCGACGGTCTTCAGCGACCCCGCGAAGCGCAAGGTGCTGATGGAGAAGTACTTCAGCACCGCCAGCCAGGCGAACGTCATGTCCGATACAAAAGCCTACCTCGATTATCTCGCCGGGCAGAAGGAAGTGAAGCCGGGCAAGGTGGGCACCACCGGCTACTGCCTGGGCGGCTACTGCTCGCTGGCGGCCGCGGGTCACTATCCGGACCGCATCGCCGCCACCGCCTCGTACCACGGCGGCCGCCTCGCCAACGACGCGCCCGACAGCCCGCACCTGCTGGCGCCGAAGATGAAGTCGCGCGTCTACGTGGCGGGCGCCATCGAGGACAACTCCTTCACCGACGAGAACAAGGCCATGCTGGAAGAGGCGCTCACCAAGGCCAAGGTGGCCCACAAAATCGAGACCTATCCGGCGCACCACGGCTTCGTTCCGCGCGACATGCCCTCGCACGACGCCGCCGCGGAAGAGCGGCACTGGCAGACCCTCTTTTCGCTCTACAACGAAACGCTGAAGAGCTGATAAAGCCTGCGGACGCATGCGCGTCCGCGTCTGTCTTTCAATCCTCGTCCTGTGCGGGGCCGCCAGCGGGGCTGGAAATCTGCCCATTGACGACCCGCGCTGGGACGCGCTGCGCGACGCCATCGGCAAGCTGGCCATTCCCGACCCGCAGGGCGGCGTGCAGTCCATGGACGAAGCGCGGGTCAATCTGCTTCTCTACGGCACGCCTTTGCCGGCCGGCTTCTGGATAGCGCCCGACCACCGCCTGACGCTCGAGACCTCGCTTGCGGACGAGCACGACAGGCCCTACTCGCTTCCCGTCCGGCAGCGCAACCTGGCGGGCGGCGTCGCGCTCTCCTGCGAATACCAGGAAGGCCGCCCCTGCGGCGACGGCGCGGTCGTCTTCGGCGAGCTCGATTCGGCAGCGGGCTACGGAACCTTGCTGACCCTCGCCACCCGCATCGGCCTCGCCGGGGGCAGCATCGCGGGAGACACCGGCTTCTCGCTCGACCGCGCCTACCTGAAGCTCGATCTCGACCCGTTCAGCGTCCAGATAGGCCGCGACGTGCTGGTGCTGGGTCCGTCGGTGCGGAGCGCGCTGATGCTCTCTGCCAACGCGGTTCCGCAGGACGGCGTGCGCCTGCGCCTCCGCCCGGTGGCGCTGCCCTTCCTGCCCGAGGTGAAGTTCTCCGCGCTCTACTTCATCGACCGCCTGCGCAACCCGCAGATCTTCCACGGTACCCTGCTCGACCTTCTCGGCTTCCAGCTGGACTTCTGGAACCGCGTCAGCTTCGGCGGCTCGCGGGCGCTGCAGCTGGGCGGAGACGGCTCGCCCGACTACGGCGGCTTCGGCGGCTTTCTCCTCGAACACTTCGGCCGCACGAAAGAGTTCACAGGCGTGGGAACTGCCGAGAACAATCGCCTCTCGGTCAACTTCGCGGTTCGTATCCCGGAGTGGCGGTCGACCCGGCTCTACTACGAGGTGGCCTTCGAGGACACCAGCAACCACTACTTCAATGCGCTCCGTTACGATGCCGACCACCTCTTCGGCGCGGAAGTGCGGGCATTGAACGCCGGTCCTTTCCGCCGGCTCTTCCTCGAGTTGGAGCACACGGGCTATGTGTCGCAGGAGCACAGCATCTTCACCAGTGGCTACACCAATGCCGGCCGCACGCTGGCCGATGCGTTGGGACCGGACGGCACGTCGCTCTGGATCCGGACCGACTTGCAGATCGGGTCCTTGCAGCTCTCGCCGTGGGCCGAGTGGCTGGTGTTCGTGGCCGATCGATACTCGGCGGTGGTCGGTCAGCCGGTCATCGTCGCCGCCGTTGGCCCGCGGGAACATCGCCAGCGGCTTGGCGCGGACGTGGAAACGTTTCTCGGTGGGGGACTGCAATTGCGGGCTGGCTTATATGCCGAGCGCATCGGAGACACCGGCTTTCAGGGCGGCGCGACCACGCTTGGCGCCGGCCTGCGCGCCGCGCTCACCTGGGCCCCGCCATGAGGTTCAATTACGCAACGAGGCGCTTGACCATACAGGGGTGGAATGACGTATTGAGGCCCGTGATGAAGCCAGCGCTCTTTCGTTGTTTAGCTGCATTCCTTTGCTCCCAGCCGATCTTCTGGACGAGCAACCAGGCCTTTGCGCAGTCTCTCCAGACGCTCAATCAAGGCACCGTTCCCGATCAAAGCAGCGGCTCCACGCTTTCGCCAGGCCCCGCCGGCTTGGGCAACGCCGAGGTGACGCGCCTGGAGCGCCCGGTCCTGTCAACCGTTGCGCCGCTTCCAGCAGTGGACGAGCGCATCGACCCGGACAAGTACGTCTGCGGAAGCGGCGACGTGCTCGAGCTCAATTTCTGGGGCATCCAGAACTTCAAGCAGCGGGTCACGGTCGATCTGGAGAGCCGCGCTTTCATTCCCAAGGTCGGCTTTTTCGACATTCACGGCAAGACCCTCACCCAGGTGCGCAAGACCCTGCGCGACTCGGTCAGCCGCTTCTACCCGCGTCTCAGCTTCGACGTCACGCTCGCCGAGCCGCGCAGCTTCCTGGTCCAGGTCGTGGACGACGTGGCGCATCCCGGCTCCTATCCCGCGCGTGCCATCGACCGCGTGGCAGCGGTGATTTCCCGCGCGGGTGGGCTCGGGCCCAATGCCTCGCAGCGGCGCGTCGAGATCCGGCGCCGCGATGGCACGACGCTCCGGGCAGACCTGCTCCTGTTCGCGCAAACGGGAGATATCCATTTCAATCCCTATGTGCTCGACGGCGACGTCGTCCTGGTGCCGTTCGAAGAGCTCGCAGCCTCGATCTCCGGAGCCGTGAACCGGCCAGGACGCTACGAGCTCACCTCTACGAAAGACCTGGCCGAGCTGGTGGAGTTGGGCGGCGGCCTCGCTCCCTCGGCCACCCGGCTCTTGCCCATCACCGTCGTTCGCCGGTCCAACGAGGATCACTCCCAGCTCTCCAGCATCGTCTTCCCCGAGGGCGGCGGCCTGCCGGCGCAAGCCCTGCAGAAGGAGGACTCCGTCCGCATTCCTTCCGCCACCGAGCTGCAACAGTCCGTCTCGGTGATCGGGGCAGTGGCAGGCGGTGCGGCGCCGGAAGCCGGCCAGAATCGCGGCAGCGCGCCCGACGAAGCGTCCGCGACGCGCCGGCTGCCTTTCGTCAAAGGCGACACCGTCCGCACCCTGCTCGAGCGCGTCAATGGCGTGGGTCCGCTGGCGGACCTGACCGGCTCCTACCTGCTGCGCGACGGCCATTCCATTCCCGTCGATCTCTACGCGATGGTGATGCTGCGCGACTTCAAGAGCGATCGGCCGGTCGAGCTCGGCGACACGCTGGTGATTCCCTTCAAGCGGCGCAACGTTCTGGTGGAAGGCGCCGTCTTCGCGCCCGGCGCGTATCCCTTCAATCCCACCTTCGGCGTCGAGCAATATCTTTCACTGGCCGGAGGCCGCAATCGATACGCGTTGAGCCTCGACGAGGTGAAGCTCGTGACCCCGGACGGCAATATGAAGGACTATGCGCCGGGATTGCAGGTCGATCCGGGCTCGTCCCTGGTCGTTCCAGAGCGCAACTTCACCCGCTCCGAGATCGTGCAGATCATCCTCGGAGGGGCCGGAATCATTCTCAGCGGCGTGGCGGTCGTCATCGCGGCGAGAAGGTAGACATCACTCCCATGACTGTATCC
>DATBAA010000099.1:0-5154 GCA_036271755.1 Myxococcales bacterium
CGGCCGGTCACAACACCCAGTCCCTGATGGTCTACGTCGACGACGTGAAGGCGCACTGCGAGCAGGCCCGCGCGGCCGGCGCGCGCATCACCGACGAGCCCTCCACGCACGACTACGGCGAAGAGTATTGGGCCGACTTGAGCTACGGCTGCGAGGACGTTGGCGGCCACCTCTGGTGGTTCACCCAGCGGCTGCGCGGCGAATGAGCGCGGCCATCGACAAGACGCTGGCCGCCCTGGCCGACCCGGCGCGGCGTGGCGTGGTCGATCTGCTGCGCCGCAAGCCGCGCCGCGCGGGAGAGCTCTCGGCCGCGCTGCGGATGAGCCCGGCGGCGATGAGCCGGCACCTGCGCGTCCTGCGCAAGACCGGCCTCGTCCTCGAGGAGTCGCTGGGAGACGATCTGCGGGTGCGCGTCTACCGGCTGCGCCGCGAGCCGTTCGCCCGGCTCGGCACCTGGCTGACCGAGGTGGAGGCCTTCTGGACCGATCAGCTCGACGCCTTCAAGGAATACGCGGAGAAATGACCGTCCTGCACGACAAGGTCATGGTCGAGACGACGGTCGCCGTGCCGCTGGCGCGGGCCTTCGAGATCTTCACCCGCGAGACCGACCTCTGGTGGCGGCGCGGGCCGCGGTTTCGCGTCGCCGGCCGCCGCCCGGGCGTACTGGAATTCGAGCCGCGCCAGGGCGGGAAGCTCCTCGAGAAGTTCGAGACCGCCTCGGGAAATACAAAGACCATCGTCGTCGGCACCGTGCTGGCCTGGGAGCCGCCGTCACGGCTGCTGCTGGAGTGGCGCAACGTCAACTTCGCGCCCGACGAGAAGACCCAGGTCGAGGTGCGCTTCGAGGCGACCCCAAGCGGGACGCGCGTCACGCTCGAGCACCGCGGCTGGGCGGCCATCCGCCCCGATCATCCGGCGCGGCACGAGAAGCAGGGACGCGAATTCATCGCCTTGATCGGCGGCTACTGGGGCGAGCTGCTGACCGCGCTGCGGTTGTATATCTAGTATCTAAAAGTTGAAGCGAGATAGACGTAGAGGAAGAACTGCTTCACCTCCGCCGGCCGGTAGCCGGTGGGGTCGACGATGCCGGTGGGGTCGTTGGGAATGGCGTCCTGTCCTGTGCCGTACGAGGCGATGACCCCGATGCGCGAGATTGCGTGCTGCCCGATGAGCCCCAGCGTCGAGGTCAACCCATAGAGCGAGACGCGCGGCAGCTGCGAAGAGTCGGCGGCGAGCGAGCCGTCGGCGTTGAGCTTGTAGGAGGGCGCGCCGGTGCGCGAGGTGAAGAGCCCCGCGGCCAGCGAATATTCGGCGTTGAGCAGGTACTCGCCGCCCAGGTTGAAGTCGACGACCGCGTTGCGATCGATGTGATCCTGGATGCGCAGGCGCTGCGACAGCTCGGGCTGGCTGCCCAGATCGAACCGCTCGTAGTGCGCCGGCAGATGGCCGGTGATCTGGCCGGACAGCGTCCACCGGTGCGGTCTGATCCAGGCGGCGCCGATGCGCATCATGGCCGGAATCGCGGTGGTGCTGCTGACGCTCGAGGTGTGGATGTTGACGGTGGTGCGGCTGCCTGCCGCGGCGTTCGGGTCCGCGACCACGTCCTGCACCGAGACCTGGCCGCTGTTGTTGAGGGGCACGCCGGGAAGCCCCAGCGAGGCGCCGAAGATCCATTCGTCGTCCGGCAGGATGCGTCCGGCGGCGAGGCGGTACTTGGCGCCCACCAGCAGCACCGCGCTGCCGCTCTCGAAGTTGGCGCTGGCGTGGTAGACGCCGACCGTCGGGTCGGGAGCGCTGCTGCTCACGTTGAGCGCGTCCTCGGTGGTGGTGAAGAGCCGCAGTTGGTACTGCACCGCCGCGCCCAGGTTGAGGGTGTCGGTGGCGCGGAAGCCGATGCCGGCCGCCAGGTTGAAGGTCCGGTCGGAGACGAGCGTGTGCGTCTGGAACGGCGTGGTCGCGTCGGTGCCGTAGTTGCGGAACTGCGGCACGGTGACGTCGACGCCGTAGGCAAAGGGTGTTCCGCGCTCGTCGAGCTTGCCGACGCCTTTCAAGATGCCCGCCTCGCCCGGGATGACGTTCACCTGGGCGAGGTTGCCGAGGGTGAAGCTGCCGTTGCCGAGTTTGATCGAGCCGCGGGTCTGCTGCTCGTAGCCGTAGAGCGAGGCGCTGACGTTGACGTTGAGCTTGCGCGTGTCGCAGATGCCGGCGGGGTTGTAGTAGAGGCCCGACGGGTCGTCGCTGAGCGCCACGAAGGCGCCGCCCAGCGCCATGGCTCGCGAGCCGACCGGGTAGTCCTGGTAGCGCGAGTCGTCGGCGCGGGCCGGAAGCGCGCAGAGCAGCGCGAGCGCCAGCGCCTGGAAGAGCCGCAGCGCGGCCGCGGCGGGGTCGCGTGCGCCGAGCACCGATCGGATGCAGGCAACTCCGGCGGCGCCGGCGTCGACACAGGCTCTGGCGTTCGAAGCGTCGATGCCGCCCAGCGCCAGCACCGGAACCTTCGCGGCCTGGCAGACGAAGCGCAGCGCTGCCAGGCCCTGGGCGTGCTTTCCGGGCGTCTCGAAGACCGGCGCGAAGACCACGAAGTCCGCTGAAGAGGCAGCTGCCTCCGCGGCGGAATGAACGCTCTGGCCGACCGGCAGACCCAGCTGCAGGGCGTCTTCGGGAGACAGCCCGCGCGCCGGCAGATGAAGCCCGGCGCCCGCGGCCAGCGCGACGTCGGCGCGATCGTTCACGAAGAGCCGCGCCGCGTGCCTCGTGCAAATTGACTTCAAGGCCCGCGCCCGCTGCAGCAGCGCGCCGGCCGGCAAGGCCTGTCTGAGCTGGACGGCGGCGGCTCCGGGAGGCAGCGCCGAGAGCGCCGCTTCGACGGCCGGCAATGGATCGCCTTCAGGCATCGTGATCAAGTACAGGCGCGGCACCGCCAAAATCTGTAGCACGCCGAAGCGAACATTCTCGCTGGGACGAACGGCCGCTACCGGCTGCCGATGACCCCGGAGAGCGGGCTGGAGGCGTTTCCGTAGAGCTTGCGCGGAATGCGTCCGGCCTTGAAGGCCATGCGGCCCGCTTCGACAGCCAGCTTCATCGCCCCGGCCATCAGCACCGGGTCCTGCGCCCCGCTGATGGCGGTGTTCACCAAGAGCCCCGAGACGCCCATCTCCATGCAGAGCGCGCAGTCGCTGGCGGTCCCGACGCCGGCGTCGACGATGACCGGCACCTTGGCCTGATCGAGGATCATCTGCAGCGCGTACGGGTTGCGCAGGCCCAGGCCGCTGCCGATGGGCGCTCCCAGAGGCATCACCGCCGCGCAGCCGGCCTCTTCCAGCTTGCGGGCCGAGACCGGGTCGTCGTTGGTGTACGGCAGCACGCGAAAGCCCTCGCTGACCAGCTGCCGGGCAGCCTTCAAGGTCTCTTCCGCGTCGGGCAGCAGCGTCGCAGGGTCGGAGAGAACCTCCAGCTTCACCAGCGGATTTTCGCCTCCCAGCTCCAGCTCCCGCGCCAGGCGGCAGGTGCGCACCGCGTCTTCGGCGTTGAAGCAGCCGGCGGTGTTGGGCAGGAGCACCATCTCCTTGGGAATCCAGTGCAGGAGCGACGCTTCGCCCTGCGCCTTCAGGTCCAGGCGGCGCACCGCCACGGTCACCATCTCCGCGCCCGAGGCCAGGAGCGCGGCCTTCATGGTGGGGAAGTCCTTGTACTTGCCCGTGCCGACGATCAGGCGCGAGCTGAGCTTTCTGCCGCCGAGAACGAAATCGTCCATGAGGGCCATTCTAGCCTCCGCCGACGAAGGTGACGATCTCGAGTACGTCGCCCTCGGCCAGCAGCTCTTCAGCGTGGCGGGCCTTTTTCACCACCGCGCCATTGCGTTCCACTGCCACGCGGTCTTTCCCGGCCTTCAAATGCTGGAGCAAAGTCAGGACCGTCAGGCCCTCCGGCAAGAGCAGCAGCTCGCCGTTCACGGTCGCGCGCATGACGCGCTGGTCTAAGGAATCCAAATGCGCGGGTCAAGCGGGCGCTTGTATACCTGCGTCCAGTAAGCGAGACTCATCTCGTGGATACCGTCCAACTTCTCCGGCAGGTTTCGATCTTCGCAGAGCTCCCGCAGGAGACCATCGGCGATCTGGCCAAGAGGGTCTGGCAGAAGACGGCCGAGGCGGGCTCGGTCATCGTCAGCCACGAGGAGGCCGGCGACGCGCTCTTCGTCATCGCCTCGGGCAAGGTGAAGGTGGTGCTCTACGGCGAGACCGGCCGCGAGATCATCTTGAGCATCCTGCGGGCCGGCGACTTCTTCGGCGAGATGGCGCTGCTCGACCGGCAGCCGCGCTCGGCCAACGTGGTCGCGGTCGAAGAGTCGCAGCTGCTCGGGCTCGATCGCGAGGCCTTCCAGACGCACCTCTCGGCGCACCCGACGACGGCCTTGGCGGTGCTGGCCGAGATGTCGCGCCGCCTGCGCCACGCCGACGAGGTGATCGGCAACCTGGCGCTGCTCGACGTCTACGCCCGCGTGGCCCGGACGGTGCGCGACCTGGCGCAGAAGCAGGGCGAGCCGGTGGACGGCGGCCTGCTCATCAAGGAGCGGCCTACCCAGCAGGAGATCGCGGGGCTCATCGGCACCTCGCGCGAGACTGTGTCGCGCGCGCTGTCAGACTTTGCCCGCCGCGGGCTGCTGGAGATGTCGGGCAAGCAGATCCTGGTGCGCTGGGGCTTCCTGCGCAAGCTGGAAGAGGCCGCTTGATTCGGGCCTGAAGCACCGCTAAACCACGGCGCCCATGTATCGCGTCTCGAAGCAGCTCTTCTTCTGCTCGGCTCATCAAGTCAGGCTCTCCGAGAACGAGTGCGAGAACCTGCACGGCCACAACTACCGCGTGCAGATCCACGCCGAGGCGCGCGAGCTCGACCGCACCAGCTACGTCCTCGACTTTGCCGCGCTGAAGAAGGCCGCCACCGAAGCCTGCGCCCGCTTCGATCACCACAATATCAATGACGTCGAGCCGTTCCGGGAAGGCGAGCTGAATCCAACCGCGGAAGAGCTCGCGCGTTACCTCTGCGAGAAGCTGGCGAAGCAGTTCGACGACGGGCGGGTTCGCATCAGCAAGGTGGAAGTGTGGGAAACAGACAACAACCGCGCGGAGTACACGCCATGAAGAGACTGGTCCTCGCCCT
>DATBAA010000100.1:0-4280 GCA_036271755.1 Myxococcales bacterium
AGCGTGTAGCGCTTGTCGGGGTTGAACGAGGGATCGACGGCCTGCATCTTCCCCAGCGCGCCCGCGACGTGGATCATGCCCGAGAGCCCCATGCCGTGCGGCAGCGCGTGGAGCACGAAGAAGAACGCCGCCAGCATGCCGCAGAGCATGATGCCCATTTGCCAGCTCTGGGTGGCGCTGACCGCGCGCGTTCCGCCCGAGACGGTGTAGGCGATGGCGAGCATGCCCATGCAGAGGTTCGTCCACTGCAACGACCAGCCCAGCACCGCGGAGAGCACGAGCGCCGGCGCGTACAACGAGAGCCCGGCGGCGAGGCCGCGAGAGATCAAGAAGAGCAAGGCGGTGAGGCGGCGCGTCTTCCGGTCGAAGCGCTGCTCGAGATATTCGTAGGCGGTATACACCCGTAGACGCCGGTAGATGGGCACCACGAACCAGGCCAGCAGGACCATGGCGATGGGCAGGCCGAAGTAGAACTGGATGAACCCCAGCCCGTCTTCGTAGGCCTGCCCGGGCGTGGAGAGAAAGGTGATGGCGCTGGCCTGCGTCGCCATGATGGACAGGCCGATGGTCCAGAAGCGATCGTTGCCGCCGCGCAGGTACGAGTCGGCGGTGGCCACCTTGCGCGTCTTCCAGATGCCCACCGCGACGATGGCCAGGACGGTGCAAACGAGCACCGCCCAGTCGAGATGGCTCACAGCGCGGCCTTGCCCAGGATCACCAGCAGGACGATCTCGATGGCCAGCGCCAGCAGCACGTAGAACGACAGCCGCTTGAGTGGCCCGCTATCGTCATCACCGCGCGGTTGCCCCGCGACGTCACCGCGCGGTTGCCCCGCGGGTTCAGAGGGCGGTGGCATCGCGCGCGACCAGGTTCGCGAAGAGCCGCAGCGCGCCCGGAACGCCCGCCGGCAGCTGCCGGAAGAACGCGAGGCCCGTGTAGACGAACCGCCCCTTGCCGTGCGGCGCCACCAAGAGCGAGCCCTTCTGGATGCCCTCGCCCGGATCGTGCATCGACAGCGGCGCGCGGTACTGGGCGTCCCACTTGTCGGGGAAGTAGAGGCCGCGCTCCTGCACCCAGCCGGCGAAGTCCTGCGGGCCAATGCGATTGGGCCCGCGCAGCACCGGATCGTCGCCCAGCGTCACGTCGGCGGTCTCATCGGTCACGCGCTGCGAGGAGACCGAGAAGGGATACGGCCCCAGGGGCTCGGGCAACTTCGAGAGGCCGTTCTTGGTGTTGTACTGCACCACCACCACGCCACCCTTCTCTACGTAGTCGAAGAGCCTGGGCTTCAAAGCCGCCAGCCAGGGATTGACGTTGAAGGCGCGCACGCCCACCACGATGGCGTCGAAGCCGGTCAGCGGCCCGCGCAAGGCCGCCTCGTCGAGCAGCGTGACGCGATAACCAAGCTGCGCGAGCACTTCCGCCACGTCGTCGCCCGCGCCGTTGACGTAGCCCACGCTCTTGGTGCCGCCGGGCTTCAAGTCGAAGCGCACCGCGCGCACGCGCGAGAGCGGATGCCACACTTGCGGCGGAATGTGCGAGTAGGCCAGCCGCCGCACGCCGCGATCGTAGACCTGTCCATTGATCCGCACCGCGAGCTTCAGCTCTCCCTCCACCGCGCGCGGCCCGGGCTTCACCTGGAACGACAGCTCGGTCTGCCCGTCCGCATCCAGCTTGAACGGGCGCTCTTTCGGCTCCACCGTGAAGCCTTCCGGCGCTTCGATGAAGGCAACGCCGGAGACCGCGGCCGGCGCGCGCACGGTCACCTGCAGCGTGCGCGGGAGCGCGTCGGGGAAGAGCAGGACCTGGGCATGCGCGTCGATGGTGGCGGGCGGCGAGAGCTCGATGGCGCGCGTGCGATCGCCCAGGACCGGATCCACCTCGCGGAAGACGATGGGCCGGCGCACGACGACGGTCTGCCCGCCGCTGTGCAAAGTAAAGTCGGCGAACAAAGTTGGAAGCGGCTCGGGCCGGATGCGCTCGTCGAGAGCTTGCACGTCATAGAAGCCGTCCTGCGGCGGCTCGCGCAGGAAGGCCGCGTCGGTGGATCCTGGCGCGGGAAATTCGCTCAGCGAAGACTTCTGCTGCCACAGACCCTCGAGCTTGCCCGGCCCCGGAACTTGCTGACTTCCCAGCTTCACCGAGACGAGCTCGAGGCCCGCCGGGTTGCGCTGCAGCGCCGTCAGCGTCACCGGCAAGGGAGACCCGGGCACCGCGGTCTTGCTCTCCGAGATGGCCAGCAGCACGAGGCCCGCGCTCTGGACGATGGCCTCGGCGATCTCCGGCCGCGGCGAGTCTTTGTACGCTTCGAGCAGCGCCGGAATGGCGAGCTGCGGCTGCTCCGGCTTGAAGGCCTGCGCGGCCTTGGCCAGCGCGGGCGGCGCCGCTTTTTCGGGAATGCCGTCCAAGAACGAGCCGTGCATGGGCTCGCCCTTGAGCAGCATGAAGTACTCGGTCACCGGCGCGACCCCGCGCATGGCGCCGAAGCCCTGGCTCTTGTGCATGGTGCGGCTGTCACCGGCCAACTCGCCCATCGAGAGCCCGAGCAGCGGATCGTACGCATTGGCGTCCAGCTTCACCGCGTTCTCCGGATCCTTCTTCGGGTCATCGGCGTTCCAGCCGTTCCAGACGATGCGGCGGGTCTTCCACGGCGCCAATCCGGGCGCGTAGCTCTTGTCGGCCGCCTTGTCGAACGCCTCCAGCGCCAGCTGCGCCGAAGCCGTGTGGTGGCCGTGCGTCTCCGACGGAACGGGCGAGAAGCGGGTGACGATGACGTCCGGCTTGAAGGTGCGGATGACCTGCACCACGTCCTCGAGGATGCGCTCCTTGCCCCAGATCCGCAGCGCCTCCTCCGGATTCTTCGAGAACCCGAAGTCGCGGGCGCGGGTGAAGAACTGCTCGGCGCCGTCGGTCCGGCGCGCCGCCAACAGCTCCTGGGTGCGGATCAAGCCCAAGGCCGGACCCAGATCCTTGCCGATCAGGTTCTGGCCGCCGTCGCCCCGGGTAATCGACAGATAGGCCGCGCGGACCTTTTTTTCCTGCACCAGCCAGGAGAGAAGGCGCGTGTTCTCGTCGTCCGGATGCGCGGCCACGTAGAGGACGCGCGCTCCTTCGGGGAGCCGCTCCAAGGCGCGCTGGAGATGGGCCGCGTCCAGCTGCGGCGGGTTCAGGGAGGGCGAGAGGGTCATGGCGAGAAGCACGAAGGCAGTCATCGAGGCCGGCCAGTCTATCCGCGCCGGCGACATGCCGCCCGGAATCATTGGAACGCCCGAGCGCTTTGGGAATGCCCGACCTGCTTCCGGGTTACGATGGCCTCGCCCATGAAAGGTCCCTTTGCGCCGCCGTTTCTCTCTGGTGAGCCGCGGGCGACCGCGCTCTTGAACGACGGCTTTCGCAGGCCCGCGGCGTGGCTCGCCGAAGCCAAAGCCAGGGCTGGCTTCCAGATCGCTCCCGAAGTCTTCGGAGCCATCCAGACCTTCGGGCCCAACGGCTTGCGGAACCTGGCCGCATTGAGCGAGCGGGGGACGGTCTGCGTGGTGACCGGGCAGCAGGCCGGTCTCTTTCTTGGCCCTTTGTATACGTTCTATAAGGCCCTCTCGTGCATCGCCTTCGCCCGGGCGGTGGAGCGCGAGACGGGCGCGCGCTGCGTGCCGATCTTCTGGCTGCAGAGCGAGGACCACGACTACGCCGAGATAGCGTCCGTGCTGGCTGCCCCGGGTCTACCGCTCGCGCTGCCGGTGGATGACGCCAGCTGTTCGGTGGCGCACCGGCGGCTTCCGGAAGAGGTCTCGGGGCTGGTGGCGCGGCTGGAAGACGCGCTCGCGCCGCTGCCCTTCGCGGACGAGGTCCTGCCGCTGGTGCGCGAATCGTACGTTCCGGGGCGCGGACCGGTGGAGGCCTTCGCCGGCTTGCTGGGCCGCATCTTCGAGCCGGAAGGGCTGCTGCTCCTCGACCCGCGCTGTCCCGGCATCGCCAGGCTGTCGGCACCTTTGTACGAGACGGCCGTGCGGCGGTCGGAGGAGATCGACAAGCTGCTGCTGCGCCGCGGAGAAGAGCTCGCGGCGGCGGGCCTCGCCGAGCAGGTCCAGGTGCGCTGCGGCTCGCCGCTCACCTTCTTCCACGGCGACTCTCCCGAAGGACCGCGCCAGCGCGTGGGCATCGTCCGCCGCAACGAGCTGCTGGCGGCCGCCCGCGAGAATCCGCTGCGCTTGTCCTCCAGCGCGCTCCTGCGGCCGCTGGTGCAGGACTCATTGTTGCCCTCTGTTGCGTACGTCGGCGGC
>DATBAA010000101.1:0-13336 GCA_036271755.1 Myxococcales bacterium
GGTGGCCTGCGCGAGCTTGACGCCGCGCGGAGCGAAGAAGTCGACGATCTGCACCGCGGAGATACCTCCCGCGTGCTCCGCCTCTAGCGCGTCGAATTCGTCTGCTTCGCGCTGCGCCATCGCCACCTCCAAAGCGCTGTCCTTTGCCCGCCCGCCACCAGGTGCGCCGCGCTCTGTGCGCGGCCGCGATGCTTTTGAGTGGCATCGCGTGAATGCATTCGCAGGAGTAGCGTATTGTGAGTGGACTTGTCAAATTTCCACGAAGAAGACGGCGCGAACGACAGAGCAGGAGCAGCGCAGCCGGACGGAGTGGACCGTCTGCGCGCCCACCAGCGAGCTGTCGCCCGCTTCCAGCGCCACGCCCGAAGAGCCGCGGCCGCACGAGCAGCGCAGCCCCTGCAGGTGGCCCTGCAGATCGCCGGCGGACGACACCCGCAGCGGCGTCGCGGGAGACTCGCCGGCAACGGCCTGCGTGCGCCGGTAGAAGCGCTTCGAGCGCCAATGGTCGAAGCGGCGGACCATCGCGGGCGCTCCAAACCAGAGGCCGAAGAGCAGCCCCAAAAAGACGATGCCCAGGTAGCCCAGACGCGCATCAGGCGAGTTGCCCCCGACCGACGCCGAGGCGGACCGCGCGGGAATTGCCGCCAGCCGGATGCGAACGCTGGACGCGTCCATCAATTCGTTGAGCGACCGCGCATACTCCTTGACCTTGCTCGCCTCGACGCTGCTGGCGGTGGTCGAGAGCCGGGCGGTGATGGAGACGACCGGCCCATCCTTCTCGTGCGTCACCGCCGTGTAGAGCTCGCCCTGCAGCCCCGGCCCCGCCACGCGGTGCGTGCCCTGCGGCACCTGCGGCTCGGTGTCCGGCGGCAGCTCGATGCGGACCTTCTGCACCACGTGCAGCGGGTACGGCAGCTCCAGCGGCATGGTGCGTTCGGCCACGTTCCGCATCGGCTTGAGCTGGCGCATCTCCTCGAGGAAGAGATCGTGGAAGCCGTCGTTCCAGTAGGCGGGAATGCCGTAGCTCTCCGTCACCACCAGCTGATCCTTCTGCGGCTCGTCGTGCAGCACCGGCGTCGCCCGCTGCTCGATGTCGGGCTCGTACGTCCGGTAGAAGTCGACGTAGCGCTTGCCCAGGCGCGTGGGGTCGCCGGCCAGCATGGCGCGCTTCTCGTCGGCCTCGAAGCCCAGGTAGGTGGAGATCACCTCCAGGCGCGCGGCGCTGTTGCGGTCGCGGGCGTGGATCACCTGCTCGACCGAGCGCAGCGGCCGGGAGGCGTCCGGCGGCGGCAGGTGCGAGAGCGCCGTGGTCGAAGGGTCGAGCACCAGCGCGCGCTCGTAGCCGGGCGAGGAGAGCGCCGACAGATCTCCGCGCTGGCTGGTCAAGGTCGCGTCCAGCCAGCGCTCCTGGCCGTCGATGCGCGCGCGGACGATGGCATGGTTGAAGGCGTAGGCGGTGGGCAGAAAGCCGTCCAGCGCGGCGCGCTCGCGGGTGTTGGCCAGCGCGGGCGCCGCCTCGATGCCCGAGGCGCGCAGCAGGCTGACCAGCAGCAGCGCCTTGTCCTTGCAGTCTCCGTAGCGGCGCTTCAACACCTGCGCGGGCGGATGCGGCTTGTGGCCGTTGATGCCCATCTCCATGCCGAAGTAGCGGACCTGCTCGCGGGCGAAGGCCAACGCCTTCTCGGCCCGCTCCGCTTCCGGCAGCGACTTCCAGGGCGCGACCATCTCGGCCACCGCCGCGGTGTCGGCCGTGAAGAGCGGCAGCGCCCACTGCGCCACCGCGGCCCAGCTGTCGAAGTCGGTGAAGTCGGCGGCAGGGAACGGATCGTACGAATCGGGCGTGTCGCGCTCCATGTGCAGCGGCACGACCGGCGCGTCCCAGAGGTATTCGCGCTCGGCGCCGACGATGCGCATGCGCGGCTCGGGCGCGCCGTTGCGCATCTGCAGATAGAGCTTCTTCGCGGCCGGGAAGAGCAGCCGCTGCCGCATCCGGTCGACGTGGGCCTCGCCGCCCAGATAGGTGGTGTGGTTGAAATGGCCGGCCAGCGACGGCGGCTTGCTCTCGACCGACCAGGCCAGCTCGATGAGATCTCCTGGCCGCACGTCGCGGAGGATCAGCACCGCCGAGAGCCTGCCGTCGAGGAGCTGCGCCTCCAGGCCGGCCTCGCGGTTCAGGACGCGAAAGTCCGCCTGCGCAAGCGCGTCCAGGCTCTTGCCGCCGCGGTGGATGCGGGCGCGGTGGAAGAAGACCTTCTCGTAGAGAGGATCGTACGAGATGCGCTCTTCCGAGCTCTCCTGCACGCCTTGCGGAGTGTTGACGCGGCGGACGTTGCGATGGACGCGAACCTGCTTGCCGCTCTCGTCCACGCGCATCTCTCGCTCGACCAGCAGCCACTCGGTGGGCGGCCGCTCGTCCAGCGGCGTGTCCCGGGCCACGGCCTCTGCCTCGTCGAACCAGGCCGGGAGCGGCGTGACCGGGGGACGCACGGCGGCGGCTAGGAGCAGGAAGACGAGCAGCACCGCGTGACTTCCGCATTCGATCGGGGGGCCTGTCAACCGCCCGCCCGGCAGCGGCTACTGGACCAGATCCACTTCCAGACGGTGCTCGACGCCGTCCTTGATGAAGACGTCGGCGGCGCGGAACCGCTCCAGCCGCGGAGACCCGATGCGCAGGCTGTGCTTGCCCGTCGTCAGCTCCAGCGAGAGCGGGGTCACGCCTTTGAAGCTGCCGTCCAGGTACACCTCGGCCTCCGACGGCCGCGAGGTGAGCTTCAGCTCTCCGTGCTGCGACGACGGCGTGCCGGCAAAGGCCTGGGCGACGAAGCGCATGCCGCCGTGGGCGTTGACCCACAGCCCGCCAAAGACCAGCGCCAGCCCGAACACCGCCAGCCGCAGCCAGGTGCGCGGCGGCTTGGGCACCGACTTGAAGAGCTCGGGCGCGCGCGGCGCGATGCCGGCCGGAGGCGCCGAGAACCGCTGCGCGCCGTGGCTGGTGCTCCTAGCCAGCAGCGCCTCGCTGGCGTTCAGCGTCAGCCAGTTGGCGAGCAGCACCTTGGGCTGGAGCGGCGGCGGACAAGCCACCATCAGCTCGGTGGCCAGCTCGGCGGCGCTGCTCTGCCGCTGCTCGGGCTTGAGGGCGGTCGCCTTCTCGAGCACCTTGCTGAGCTTGGGCCCCGGATGGGTGGCCTCGAAGATGACGCGGCCCAGCGCATAGAGATCTGCCGCCGGCCCGACCTGCTCTCCCATGGCCTGCTCCGGCGCCATGTACGCGCGCTTTCCCTTGGGAGCCGCGCCGGGGTTGGTGACCTCCCAGTTGCCCCGGGCGCGAGCGACGCCGAAGTCTCCCAGGCAGACGGCGCCGTCGCGGGAGATGAGGACGTTGTCCGGGGCGACGTCGCGATGGATGATGGCCAGCGGAGCCGTGTGGGCCGCATGCAGGGCCAGCGCGATCTGCGCCCCGACATAGGCGGCGTACTGCTCCGGCATCACCTGCCCGTGCTTGCGCAAGAGCTTCAAGACGGCGCGTAGCGAGGCCCCGTCGACGAACTCGAGCACGAAGACCGGACCGTGCTCTTCGGTCTCCAGGTAGTCGGTGGCCGCAACGATTCCCGGGTGGTGCATCATACCCACCACGCGCGCTTCATCGGCCAGCATGGAGGCCAGGCGCTCGTCGCCCCGGCGCTCGGGCGCCAGCATCTTGAGGACCACGCGGCGGCGGAAGGCCCCGGCGCCGTGCAGCTCGGCGAGCCACACTTCGCCCATGCCGCCGGCCCCGAGCCGCTGCTCCAGGCGGTAGCGACCGCCGATCGTTTCGCCTGCTTGAAGCTCGGCCATCAGGCGTTCCTTGACAGACCCCCGTGCGTACTTACTGTACCGCCGCATCGCGGCAAACGAACAGCGCCGCGAAAAGTTTTATTTAAAGGAGCCAGACACATGGCAGGCAAGAAGATCATCGGCATCGACCTGGGCACCACCAACTCCGTCGTCTCCATCATGGAGGGCCGCGAGCCCAAGGTCATCGAGAACGAAGAGGGCAGCCGGCTGACCCCTTCGGTGGTCGGTTTCGCCAAGGACGGCGAGATCCTCGTCGGACAGGTTGCTCGGCGGCAGGCCATCACCAACCCGGAAAATACCGTCTATTCGATCAAGCGGTTCATGGGCCGCAAGTTCGAGGAGACTTCTTCTGAACAGAAGCGCGTCCCTTACAAGGTCGTCAAGGCCGACAACGGCGACGCGGCCATCGAGATCGCCGGCAAGAAGTGGAGCCCGCAGGAGATCAGCGCCAAGGTCCTGCAGAAGCTGAAGCGCGCCGCAGAGAACTACCTGGGCGAGACGGTCTCCGAGGCCGTCATCACCGTCCCGGCGTACTTCAACGACGCCCAGCGCCAGGCCACCAAGGACGCGGGCAAGATCGCCGGCCTGGAAGTCCGCCGCATCATCAACGAGCCCACCGCGGCCGCGCTCGCCTACGGCCTGGACAAGAAGAAGGACGAAGTGGTCGCGGTCTTCGACTACGGCGGCGGCACCTTCGACATCTCCGTCCTGGAGGTCGGCGAGAACGTCGTCGAGGTGGTGGCCACCAACGGCGACACGCACCTGGGCGGCGACGACCTGGACCAGCGCGTCATGGAGTGGCTCATCCAGGAGTTCAAGACCGAGAGCGGCATCGACCTGACCAAGGACAAGATGGTCCTCCAGCGCCTCAAGGAGGCGGCCGAGAAGGCCAAGATCGAGCTCTCCAGCACCATGGAGACCGAGATCAACCTGCCCTTCTTGACGGCTGACGCCACCGGTCCCAAGCACCTGGTAAAAAAGCTGTCGCGCTCGAAGTTCGAGCAGATGTGCGACGACCTGTTCCAGCGCGCCCTCGAGCCGACCAAGCGGTGCCTCGCCGACGCGAAGAAGGACCCGAAGAGCATCGATGAGGTCATCCTCGTCGGCGGCTCCACCCGCGTCCCGAAGATCGCGCAGATCGTCAAGGACTTCTTCGGCAAGGAGCCCAACCGCTCGGTCAACCCGGACGAGGTGGTGGCCATCGGCGCGGCCGTTCAAGGCGGCGTGCTGACCGGCGAGGTGAAGGACATCCTGCTGCTGGACGTCACCCCGCTCTCTTTGTCCATCGAGACCCTGGGCGGCGTTGCCACGGTGCTCATCCCGCGCAACACCACCATTCCGACCAAGAAGTCGGAGACGTTCTCCACCGCCGCTGACGGCCAGACCAGCGTGGAGGTGCACGTGCTGCAGGGCGAGCGCCCCATGGCACGCGACAACAAGCCGCTGGGCCGCTTCCACCTGGACGGCATCCCGGGAGCGCCGCGCGGAGTGCCGCAGATCGAGGTCACCTTCGACATCGACGCCAACGGCATCGTCCACGTCGGAGCCAAGGACCGCGCCACGGGCAAGGAGAACAAGATCACCATCTCGTCGAACTCAGGCATGTCCAAGGACGACGTCGAGAAGGCCATCAAGGACGCCGCGGAGCACGAGGCTGACGACAAGGCCCGCCGCGACGAGATCGAGGTGCGCAACAAGGCAGACAGCCTCGCCTACTCCACCGAGAAGAGCCTGAAAGACCTGGGCGACAAGGTGCCGGCGGCCACCAAGACGGAGCTCGAGGAGAAGGTGAAGGCCGTCAAGGACGCGCTGGCCGGAACCGACGTCGAGGCCATCAAGACCTCGACCGAGGCGCTGCTGACTGCCTCGCACAAGATGGCCGAGGAGGCTTACAAGGCCGCCGGAGCCGGTGCACCTGGTGCTGGTCCGGGCCCTGACGCGGGCGCTCCCGGAGACGCCGGAGCCGGTCCTTCGGAGCCGAAGAAGGACGACGTCGTCGACGCCGAGTTCGAAGAGCAGAAATAGAAGTCACACGTACGACGTTTGGCGTGTGTAGGTTTTCTGCCGCGCGTGTTGAACATTCGCCGCGTGGCCGGAAGGCGCGACACTCTCTCCCCCACGGGTGTCGCGCCTTTTTGTTACCCTTGGCGCTCTCCGCGAGCGCCAAGGGCTTTGCTTTGGTAGCTTCCCCCGCCCCATGAAGATCGCGACCTGGAACATCAACGGCATCCGCGCCCGCGCCGCCGAAGTGCTGGCGTTCCTCGAGCGCGAGCAGCCCGACGTGGTCTGCCTGCAAGAGATCAAGGCCTCGCGCGAGAACGTGCCCGAGCCGCTGCGCGAGCTGCCCGGCTATTGGTGCTACTGGCACGGCCACAAAGGCTATTCGGGCGTCGGGCTGATGCTGCGCAAGGCGGCCTTTCCGCACCGGCCAGCGTTCGCCCACCCGGACTTCGATCTCGAGACGCGCATCGTGACGGCGACGCTGGGCAAGCTGCTCTTTGCGTCCATCTACGTTCCGAACGGCGGCAAGGACTTCCAGGCAAAGATGAAGTTCCTGGAGGGCATCGAGCGCTTCGCGGCGCGGGTGCAAGGCGAGGGACTGCACGCGGTGCTCTGCGGCGACTTCAACGTCGCGCGCGAGGAGCGGGACGTGCATCCGTCGCTGCGGAAGGAAGACCAGATCGGGACCACGCCTCACGAGCGCGCGCTCTTGAATCAAGTCATCGCGCACGGCCTCGCGGACTTGCTGCGCGACTTCGCGCCCGACGACGACAGGCTCTTCACCTGGTGGGCGCCGTGGCGGAACCTGAAGCAGAAGAACGTCGGCTGGCGCATCGACTACGTGCTCGCGAACAAGGCGTTGAAAGCGGAGTCGTGCGCCAACCAGCGCGAAGTCGGCACGAGCGATCACGGGCCTGTCGTGGCCGTGCTGGACGTGGCTCCGCCAGAGTATTCGGCTGCTCCCGAGCCGGAACTCGCCGTCGAGCCGCCCGCGCCAGGTCAAATCCCGCTGCTCTAGTCAATCGCCGCGACGACAGGCTGCCCAGAGAGCTATCTCTCGCTCTTGCCGGCGGTGCCCTCTGTTGCCGAGCCGCCCGCGCTGTTCGGGTTCGTGGGCTTGCGCGGGCCGTCGAAGTAGTACTGGCCGCCCATCGGGAACGCGCCGTAGTCCGCGCCGGAGCCCATCACCGACGGCTGCAGCTCTATCTGCGGCGCGCTGTCCGCGGGCCGCAGAAAAGAGCCCTTCGCGTTGGGGCCGCGCGCTTGATCGTTGGCGCGGGCCAGCGCCCACCCGTGAGCCAGGCCGGTGCCGGCGAGGCCGGTCATGCCGGTGGGCCCCAGGTCGGTGCGGCCCGTCTCGTTGGCCGTCCCGCTCTCGAGACCCGGGCCCGGCGTGGCGGTGGCCTCACTCTTTGGTCCCGAGCCGCGCTGCGAGGTCTCCTGGACCTTGTGCAGCGTTTGCCCGAAGCCCGCGAAGCTCAGCAGCGCGATCGCGAGCCCAGCGCCGCACGAGAGCCGGCTCACGACGTCCTCCTGCGCGCCGGCGCCTTGTGCTTGCGATGCTTGCGGGTGCTCTTGCGCCGGCCTTCCGGCTGCTGCCCGCGCTGATCGTCGCCGTGCGCGTTCACGGTGTTGGCGGTGTTCTGCGGCGGCTCTTTTCCCTGGTCCGGCACGGGCGAAGCCAGCGGCACCAGCACGCCGAGCAACGCTCCGAGAAGGTTCGTCATGCGTGCAACTTAGCCACTGCGCTCCGTGCGCCGCAGCGGCAGCGGCTCGTCCGCACGCTCGGCCGTTCGCAGATCGGGCGGACCTTGCATCAGCTGGCGCGAGTCGATCTGCAGCAGCACCGACTCCAGCCGCTGCAAGCGCGCTTCGACGGCGCCGCTCATCTCGCGCCGCGCCTCGGCGTCCGCCTGCAGCTCGCGGTTGCGCAGGTTGAACCATTTGAAGACGAAGACCAGCGCCACCGGACAGCCAAACGTGCAGACGATGGCCGTGATAGGAATCAGCGCTTCGATCAGCTGGACGTCCATGTCTGGCTCCTCTGAGATGAGAGTTACGTGGGGGGCCGCGTAACATTTCGCCGGGCTCCGCGTACTGACCTTGCAAAGGAGCACCGCAATGATCTTCGCGATCCTCGCAGCCACTACCCTCTCGGTCAGCCCCACCGCCGGAAACTCCAAGTTCGACGCCATCTTCGACGCGCCCTTGGGCGAGAAGATCGACGCCATGAGCTCTGCGATCTCCTGCAACATCTCCTACGACGCGGCCACCGGCGCCAGCGGCAGCTGCACGGTGCCGCTCACCTCCATCACGGTCGACAACGAGCCGACCAAGACCGAGCACTTCCAGCAGTGGGCCACCAACAAGAAAGTGGCGCCGAAGAAGTGCAATCTCCAGGCGACGCTCTCGGACGTGAAGGCCGAGCCGGTGCTGCTCAGCGGCAAGGAATCGCAGATCAGCGGAGACGCTACCTTCATCATCTGCGGCAAGGCTCGCACCGACGGCGGCAAGGAGAAGGTCACCGGCACGGCGATGAAGCTCGACAACGGCACGGTGCGCCTGCGAGTCAAAATCGAGCACTTCAATCGCGATCAATATAAGATTGGCCCCAAGTACACCGAAGGATGGCTGCAGCGCGTTCAGCAGCTGGCCCCGGTGGTCGCCGAAGAGGGCACCATCGACCTCTCGCTCTTCGCCAAGCCGGACGAAACCAAAACTTCTGCAAAGCCGTAACCCACCCATCACCCTCCCACGGAGATACCCATGAAGACCAAGAACGCCATTCTCGCCAGCGCCGTTGCCAGCCTCTTCCTCTCGGGCGCCGCCTTTGCCGCCAAGGACGCCCCCAAGAAGGCCACCGTGAAGTGTGCCGGCATCAACAGCTGCTCGGGCAAGGGCTCCTGCTCCGGCGCCGACAACAGCTGCAGCGGAAAGAACAGCTGCAGCGGCAAGGGCTGGACCGCCACCGCGTCCGCGAAGGAGTGCACGGACAAGGGCGGCAAGATCGTCGCCGACGCGAAGAAGTAACTTCGGAGTCGCTTCGCCTTGGCCCGCGGCATTGCCTTTTTTCGGCTGCCGCGGGCCTTCGTCTTTGTGAAACAACAGGAGCTCATGGCCTTCGCGCGCAAAGACTTGGGACACGGCATCGGCCTGAGGCCGGCGCACTACGCGAACTGGCTGGCCGAGAAGCCGCGCGTCGACTGGGTGGAGGTCATCAGCGAGAACCATCTGTCTCGCGGCGGCCGCCCCAACGCGGTCTTGGAGAAGGTGCGCGCCGAGGTTCCGGTGGTGTTGCACGGCGTGTCGCTGGCCATCGGCTCGGTCGACCCGCTCGACGAGGCGCACTTGAACGGACTGCGCGAGCTTACCCGGCGCATCCAGCCCGCGTATGTCTCGGACCACCTCTGCTGGGGCCGCCACGGCGGCCGCTATGTCCACGAGCTCTTGCCGTTGCCCTATACGGAAGAGGCCTTGCAGCTGGTGGTCGAGCGGACCAGGCGGGTGCAGGACGTGCTGCAGCGGCAGATCCTGCTCGAGAACGTCTCCAGCTACGTCGAGTATCGCGAGTCGACCATGACCGAGTGGGAGTTCATCTCGCGCGTGGCCGAGGGCGCTGACTGCGGCATCCTGCTCGACGTCAACAACATCTATGTCTCGGCCCGCAACCACGGCTTCAAGGCCATCGACTATCTGAACGGCGTGCCGGCAGATCGAGTGGCGCAGTTCCATCTGGCGGGGCACACCGACAAGGGCCGGTACCTGCTCGACACACATTCGACCGAAGTTCCAGATCCGGTCTGGACGCTCTATCGCGAGGCCTTGAAGCGCTTCGGGCGCGTGCCGGCGCTGGTGGAGTGGGACGAGCACGTTCCGCCGCTCGACGAGGTCGTGGCCGAGAGCGTGAAGGCCCGCGCGGTGGAAGAGCAAGAGCTCGCGGTGCGCCGATGAGCCTCGCGGAGACGCAGGCGCTCTTCTGGCGCGCGCTGCAGGGCGAGAAGATCGACGCCGGCGACTGCTTCGCCGGCACGCGCGATCTGCCGGCTTCCGAGCGCGTCGGCATCTACACGGACATGGTCCTGGCCCGGCTGGTCGAGGCGCTGCGCGCCGACTTTCCCGAGACCGCCGCGGCCTTCGGCGACGAGGCCTTCGATGGCCTGGCCCGCGAGTTCGTCCGCTCGCAGCCCTCGAAGCATTCGGACCTGGGCCGCCTGGGAGCCGGCTTCGCCGCCTTCTGCCCGCCAGACGCGCGCGGCCTGGCGGAGCTGGAATGGGCGCGCACCGAGGTCTTCGTCGAGGCCGACGAGCAGCCGCTGACGCCCGAGCAGTTCCAAGAGCGCGTCGACCCGCGGGCCTTCGCCGATCAGCACCTGCGCATCATCCAGGCGCTGCGGCTGGTGGGAGCGACCGCGGTCTGGCGCACCGGCTTCGACGTCTTGGAGACCGTGCTGCCGGCCGCCGAGACACGCGCCCTGCGGCTGGCCATCGACGGCGCGACCATCGGCGAGATCTGCAGCCCCTTCGAAGACCCGCAAGCGGCCTTCACCGCCATCCAGAGCTGGGTCGCCGAATCCTGGCTCACCTCCCTGAGCTGACTTTTCAGCGAACGACGGACGGATTTGTGGGTTGACGTTTGTGAGTCATAGCGCGACGCTCTGGGAAGGTTTTCTTCCTGGGAGGCAATGAGATGACGCGCATGGTCCGGTCGGGTCTGATCCAGTGTTCGAACGCCAAGGCAGATGGGTCGATCAAGGAGATCCAGGATGCCATGCTGGAGAAGCACCTGCCGTTCATGGAGGACGCGGCCCGGCGCGGCGTGCAGATCCTCTGCCTGCAGGAGATGTTCAACGGCCCCTACTTCTGCCCCGCGCAGACGCCCGACTGGTACGGCGCCGCCGAAGCGGTTCCCGACGGGCCGACCGTCCAGCGGATGCAGGAGTTTGCCAAGAAGCACCAGATGGTGCTGGTGGTTCCGGTTTATGAACGTGAGATGGCCGGGGTTTATTACAACACCGCCGCGGTCATCGACGCCGACGGAACCTTTCTCGGCAAGTATCGAAAGAACCACCTGCCGCAAACCAATGGCTTCTGGGAGAAGTACTATTTCAAGCCCGGCAACCTGGGATACCCGGTCTTCAAGACGCGCTATGCCACCATCGGCGTCTATATCTGCTACGACCGCCACTTCCCCGAGGGCGCGCGGCTGCTGGGACTGAACGGCGCCGAGATCGTCTACAACCCCAGCGCCACGGTCGCCGGGCTCTCGCAATATCTGTGGAAGCTCGAGCAGCCCGCGCACGCGGTGGCCAACGGCTACTTCATGGGCTGCCTCAATCGCGTGGGGACCGAGGCGCCGTGGAACATCGGCAAGTTCTACGGGCACAGCTACTTCGTCGACCCGCGCGGCAACTTCCTGGCCGAAGCCAGCGAGGACAAAGACGAGCTGGTCATCGCGGATATGAATTTGGATATGATCGAAGACGTGCGGCGCGTCTGGCAGTTCTATCGCGATCGCCGGCCCGAGACCTACGGCGACATGGTGGAGCAGCTTCCTTGACGCGGACCCTGATCGAGAATGGAACGCTGGTGACGGCCAGCGATACGTTCAAGGCCGAGTTGGTGATGGAAGACGAGAAGATCGCCGCCATCGGAAATGGCCTCAAGGCCGTTTACGGTTCGTTCGATAAAACGGTCGACGCGGCTGGGAAGTATGTCATTCCCGGCGGCATCGACGTTCACACTCACTTGGATATGCCGTTCGGCGGAGCCTTCAGCGCCGACGACTTCGAATCAGGCACGCGCGCGGCGGCGTTTGGCGGCACCACCACCATCGTCGACTTTGCCATCCAACCGCCGGGCAATACGTTGGAAGAAGGCCTGTCGCAGTGGCACCAGAAGGCCGACGGAAAAGCCTGCATCGATTACGGCTTCCATATGATCATCCGCGAGGTCACCAAGGCCTCGCTGGCCGAGATGGACATGCTGGTGAAGCACCAGGGAGTCACCAGCTTCAAGCTCTTCACCGCTTATCCGGGCGTCTTCTATGTCGACGACGCGGCCATCTTCCGCGCGCTGCGGAAGACCGGCGAGAACGGCGGCCTCATCTGCATGCACGCCGAGAACGGCCCGGTCATCGACGTCATCATCGAAGAGGCCAAGGCCCGCGGCGAGACCGCGCCGGCCTGGCACGCGTTGACGCGGCCGCCGCGGCTGGAAGGCGAAGCCTCGCACCGCGTGCTCGCGCTGGCCGAAGTGGCCAAGGTGCCCATCTACATCGTCCACCTGAGCGCGGCCGAAGCGTTGGAGCAGGTGCGGATGGCGCGCGACCGCGGCGTTCGCGCTTATGCCGAGACCTGCCCGCAATATCTCTTCCTCGATCACCGCAACTATGAGGAGCCGGGCTTCGAAGGCAGCAAGTATGTGATGAGCCCGCCGCTGCGCATGCCGGGCAACAACGAGGCCTTGTGGCGCGGCTTGCAATTGGACGACTTGCAGTGCATCTCCACCGACCATTGCCCCTTCTGCATGAAAGAGAAGGAGCTGGGCAAAGGCGACTTCAGCAAGATCCCCAACGGCGCCCCGGGCGTCGAGACGCGGCTCTATTTGACTTATGAAGGCGTGCGCAACGGGCGCATCTCATTGAATCGCTGGGTGCAGCTCAACTCGGCCGGGCCGGCGAAGCTCTTCGGCCTCTTCGGCAAGAAGGGCACGCTCGCGCCGGGCGCCGACGCCGACGTGGTGGTGTGGGATCCGGACAAGAAGCACGTCATCAGCGCCAAGACTCATCATATGAAGGTCGATTACAATCCGTATGAAGGCCGCGAGGTCGTGGGCGCGCCAACGGTGGTCTTCAGCCGGGGCAAAGCAGTGGTGGAGAACGGCACCTTCGTGGGCAAGAAAGGCGCGGGACAGTTCTTGAAGCGCGGGTTGACGCTGGCCTGACCGAAAAATTGCCTGCCTACATATTCGTGGGAAAAACAGGGCATGCTGCTACTCGCCCTGCTGATTGCCGCCGCTCCACCGCCGCTTCCCCCGCTCGTCGGCCCCGAGCGGCCGGCGCCTGAACCCGCGCCCGCGCCGCGCGAAGCGCCGGTGATGGCGCCGCTGGTCGCGCCCACGCCATTTTTCAATGCGCTGGCCAAGGGCACCTTCGGCGTCTCCTTCGGTTTGCCCGGCGACGTGCCGCAGGCGACGGTGGGAGCCACCTACTTCTTCGCCAACAACCTGGCCCTTCGCGCCGACTTCGGGCTCAACGCCATCTTCACCTCCGGCGGGACGACCACCTTCAGCGTCAACCTGGCCCTGCGCATGTATCAAGGGCGGTTCGGCGCATTGGCCATCTACGTCGCGCCGGAGTTCAACTTCTCCCGCGTCGCAGGCACCCAGACGACGACCATCGACGGCCAGGTCGTCTCCGTGCAGACGGGCGGCGTGGAGGCCCTGTCGTTCGGCGGCGACGCAGGCGTCGAATACTTCTTCACCGATCACATCTCGGTGGGCG
>DATBAA010000102.1:0-2658 GCA_036271755.1 Myxococcales bacterium
TTGGGAATAACAGTTATTCAAGGAGCGAGCGCTGCCACGCATGCCACCAATGCGGCGAGCAGCAGGCAGAGCGGCGAATAGACGGTTGTGTCCAATTGGGCAAAGCGCGTCGCAGTCACTGTTTTGAAGAATCCCACATAGTGGAGCTCACCCATTGCCCGCAGCCCGAAAGCGAGCGCGATGAGCCAGACGGCCGGACGCGAGACGTTGCTCAGCCGCGGAATCCAACCGGCGCGCGCCGCCACCGCCGCGGCCATGGCGAAGAGAACCAGCGCGACGCCGGCCGTGCTCAGCGGTCCCGGGTGCAGCACGGCCTTCGCTCCGGCCGTGGGAATGGCCGCGAGCTTTCCCGCCTGGCCGCCGAAGAGCCAGTAGAGGTGCAGCACGGCCAGCGCGGTCAGGATGCAGCACGAGAGCGCGGCGGCCATTCGGACCATGCGTCACCCTAGCAGGACGCGGTAGAAGCCTGCCTGGAGGCAGCGAGTGATTCTCTTGATGCGTGTGGTCGCCGGGTGTTCCGCCTTGTTCGCCGTGGTCATGCTCGCGGGCAGCTTCAGTCCGGCCCATCCGGAGGAGCGGGGCATCATCGCCGTCCTGATCCTCTTCTCGGCCGCGCTCGCGGTGTTCCTCTTCGTGCGCGCGCACCAGCGGTCGAAGCGGAGCCAGATGGTTTCGCTCGATCGCAGGCTGCTGGCCCTGGCGCAAGGGACGGGCATTCTCACCGTCCCGCACGTCGTCGCCGCGCTGTCGCTCACCAGCGACGAAGCCAAGGCCGCGCTCTCGCAGCTGTCGAAGGACGGGCTGGCGGAGTTCGACGTCGACGCGGAGGGAGCTCCCATCTACCGCGTGCGGAAGCTCCCTCTGCCGAAGTGAGCGCACCTACGAGCCTTCGCCGTCCTCGGGCGTGAGGCCGGGCGTGGGCGCGGGCTCCTCGTAGTGGACGGCCGGGACCGCCTTGGGCGGGGGCGGCGTCTGCGCCTGGAAGATCTCGGTGCGCTGCTCGGGCGTGAGCTCCACCGCAGCTGGCTTGGTCTCCGCCCTTTCCGCGCGAAGGGCGAGGCCGCCCGCGACCAGCAATCCCGCGGCGGCAAAGGCAAACAGCTTCTTTCCCAGGGTCGTCATCTCATTCTCCTTTTGGTTTGAGACTGCGATTTCAGCCTCGGGTCCAGACACTTCACGCCTCGTGCCAACGGCCGCCGCTCTGAGGCGTGTTCGATTCAAATCTATCAATCGTGTAAGCGCGGAATCATCGCCTGCGCGCGGGGTAGGGTGGCTCGCGAGGAGAGCGCTCTTGCAAAGCCCCGAACGCGAAGGACCGAAGCGGGTGCGCCAGCGCGTGTCGCTGGTGTTTTCCTACTTCGAGGATCTGGTCTACATCGGCCTCGGCCTCATCCTGGCCTACAGCGCGGCCGCGCTCTTGGTGACGGCCGTCCTGGGGCTGGTCCACAACGCCAGGGACGGCGCGCCGGTGCCGGCCATCATCGACCTCTTGGACCGCAGCCTGCTGGTGCTGATGGTGGTGGAGCTGCTCTACACGGTGAAGGTCTCGTTTCGCGAGCACGCGCTCTTGCCCGAACCTTTTTTGGTGGTGGGCCTCATCGCCGCCACCCGGCGCATCCTCGTGGTCACGGCCGAGTTCGGGCAGATGCTCGACAAGCCCGACACGGCCTTTCACAAGGCCATGATCGAGGTCGGCCTGCTCACCGTGATGGTAGTGGCGCTGGTGGTGTCGCTGCGCTTGCTGCGGGCGCACGAGAAGGAGCCGTCTCCGAAATGAGCCGCGCCTCGAGCGCCTCGGCGATGCGCCGCGAAGCGGCCGCGTTGGGGTGGCCGTCGTAGGGAATCAGCTCGCTCTCGTCCAGATCGACGAGCAGGAAGGGCAGCTTCTGCTCGACGAAGAGCGGCCGCAGCACCTGCGCCTCCGCATGGTCTTCGAAGCTGCGCCGCGGGCCGACCAGCGGAATGAGGAAGAGCGGCGTGGCGCCTCGCGCTCTGGCCCGCGCCGCGGTCTCACGCAGCACCGCCGCGGTCACCTCCAGCGAGCTTTGCAGCCTCTTTTCCGTCAGCAGCGGCAGCTCGTTGACCAGCACGTCGCGCAGCCGGGACCACGCCAAAAAGCCGCGCTCGGGCGGACGCCGCGTCAGCGCTCCGCCTTCGAGGACCAGCCGCGGCCGGTAGTCCTGGACGTTGCGCCAGAGCTGGATGGGCAAGAACACCATCACCACCACTTGCGGCTTTGCAAGCTTCGGCAGCGTCTCTTCCAATCGCCACAAAGCCTGGTCGGTGCCATAGCCGCCCACGCCCACGTCGACCAGCTGCAGCCCGAGCTTCGACGCCAGCAGCGACGCGAAGGTCTGCTCGAACGGCAACCCATGCCCCGCGGCGATCGACTCGCCGGCGACCACCAGCGCCGCCTTCGCCGGATCGGGCGCGCCCCGATCGCTCTGCGCCCGATTGCCCCAAGCGTCGATCGAGTAGCTCACCTTCGCGCTGCCCGGGGCGGCGAGCACCGTCGTGCGCGAGGGCAAGAGGAGGTTGCCGAATTCGGCATCCGGCCGTCCCATGCGCAGCTCCAACTTCTTCGCCCGCCAGAACGCGGTGCCATGGCCGCCCAGGTGCAGGAAGCAGTCGGAGACCACCAAGGCGAGGACGAGCGCC
>DATBAA010000103.1:0-2399 GCA_036271755.1 Myxococcales bacterium
GGGTCGGCCACGTCTTTGTAGTGGTCCGACAGCTGCTGCATGTACTTGAGGCCGCCGCGGATGGACTGCTCGGGGTCGGTCGGGTCGGTGATGCCTAGCCCGCGCGCGGTGGCCGGCATGATCTGGAAGAGCCCCAGCGCGCCCACCCAGCTCTTGCGCTGCGGGTCGAAGTGGCTCTCCTGGTAGATCTGCGCGGCGACCAATCGCCAGTCGAAGGCGTGCGTATCGGCGTACTTGCGCACCAGCGGATCGTACTGGCTGAGCGTGCCCGTCTCCGAGGCGTAGAACTTGTCCTTGCGCTCCTTCTCGAAGCTGCGCTCGGCCTCGAAGTACTTCTTCTTGAGGATGTTGAAGTCCGCCTTGCGCTTCATGTCGCGGATCAGATCGTCGATGGTCTTCTTCAGCTTCACGTCGCCCGGCCGCACCGCCCAGGCGAGATCGCGATCGGGGCTGGCGGCGGGGCCGCTGACGAGGTTGTCCCAATAAGCGACGTGGATGTTGACCAGCAGATCGTCGGCCAGCGTGTAGACGTAGAGGCCTTTGGAGATGGCCTGGAGGATGGTGTCGGTCTCGTCCTCCTCGGGAACGAGCTTGATGATGACCTCGGGCCTGCCCGCCTCTTTCAGCTTCGCGTTCAGCGCGGTCAGGGTCTGGAAGTAGCTGCTGCTCTTGCGGATGTGCACGTCCTTGCCCGCGAGATCCTCGACCTTGTTGATGGGCGGCGAGCCGTCCTTCCACACCACCACTTCGTTCGTGTGCCCCCAAGGCTCGGAGAAGAGCACCTGCTTCTTGCGCTCGTCGGTGACGGTGAGCTCGGCGGCGATGACGTCGCCCTCGCCCTTGAGCAGCGCGGGCAGCATGTCCTGCCAGCCGTTGGTGATGATCATGTCGACGCGGATGCCCAGCTTCTGCGCCAGCTTCTTGCCCACCTCGTAATCGAAGCCCATGCGGTGGCCGCGATAGATGAAGAAGCTGGTGTCGTTGTTGCGCGTCAGCACGCGGATGTAGCCGCTCTTGACGATCTCCTCGAGCGTGCGCGCGTGGTCGGGGCGGCCGCTGGCGCGGGAGATGATGCCTTCCGGCGCGGCGTCCTCGTTGCTGTCGCCGCCCGACTCGGAGCTGCTCAGGTCGTCGGGAGAGCGCGAGCTGCCCTGGCCTTCGGTGGGCAACGGCGCTTGCGCGTGCGCGGCGAGGCTGAGCGTCAGAGCGGAGATCCAGGCGAGCGTGCGCATGACCGGCGAGCGTAGGTGCCTCTTGAGAGGTGGTCAAGCATTCGAGCTTGCGCGCCGGGTGCGCGAACGGCGACCATGTACGAGTGACCAGCTCTAGTTTCGTGACGCTCACAGGGGCGCTAGCGCTCTTTGTTTCAATCGTTGCCAGCCGGCGCGCGCTGCGCCGGTACCTCTCGCCTGCCGTGCAGGCGCTGGTCATCGACCTGCGGGGCATCGAGCGGCTCTCCGCGCTCTATCTCGCCGTGCGCGCGATGCAGCTGCTCGCCCACGATCCTTCGCCTGACTATGCGCACGCGCTGCGCTTCTGCGTGACCTGCTTCGGCGCGGTGATGCTGGCGCGGCTGGCAGAGACGCTGTCGTTCTACGCATCGTCGCGCTTTCGCAACAAGCCTGCGCCGCTCATCGTCCGCAGCTTCGCGGCCTGGGGAACGGCGTTCATCATCACCGCGGTCGTCCTGCGGCTCGAATACAAGATCGATCTCTCCAGCGTCTTCGCCACCAGCGCGCTGCTCTCGGTGGTGCTGGGCTTCGCGCTGCAGGAGACGCTGGGCAACCTCTTCGCCGGCCTGACCTTGAACGCCGAGCACCCGTTCGATCCGGGCGAGTGGGTGACCTTCGGCAAGCACAGCGGGCGCGTGCTGGACGTGGGCTGGCGCTCGACGCGCCTGGTGAACGCCGACGGCGACGAGATGCTGGTGCCCAACAGCCTGATCAGCCGCGAGGTGGTCATCAACCACATGCGGCCGCTGCATACCTATGCGCTGGACCTGGCGGTGACGGTCGATCTGGACACCTCGCCCGCGCGGGCCAAGGCCGTGCTGCTCGAGGCCGCGAAGAGCTGCCCCATGGTCCTCGCCGAGCCGCCGCCGCGCGTGGACCTGGCGGCCTTCACCGCCGACGGCGCGAGCTACCGGATCATCGCCCACATCCAGAGCTTCGGCACCCAGCGGCTGGGGCTCGATCAGCTGCAGGAAGCCATCTGGTACGGGCTGCGCCGCGCGGCCATCGACATGCCCTATCCGCAGACGACGCTGAGCTTTCGCGAGCGGGCGGCGGAGTCGGAGGAGCGGCGGCGGCGCGAGCACCAGGCGGAAGCGGCGGATCTGCTCTCGCGCATCGACTTCGTGCAGGCGCTCGACGCCGAGGCGCGCAAGGTGCTGGCGGAGC
>DATBAA010000104.1:0-4008 GCA_036271755.1 Myxococcales bacterium
GAAGGCCGGACGGCCAACTACATCGTCCCGGGATTGATCGCCGTCTTGCTGATGATGGTGGGCGTGGTCTTGTCGGCCAGCGCCATCGTCCGCGAGAGAGAGCAGGGCACCTTCGAGCAATTGATGGTCACGCCCATCAACCCCATTGGATTGGTGCTGGGCAAGCTGGGTCCTTATCTCGTGTTCGGGCTCATCGAGATGAGCATCGTCCTCTTCGTGATGCGCTTCGGCTTCTCGGTGCCCATCCGCGGCAACCTGCTGTTCTTGTTCGCCGCCGCGACCATCTACCTGTTCCCTTTGCTCTCGATAGGTTTGTTGATTTCGACCAAAGCGCAGACGCAGATGGAGTCGCAGCAGATGGCGCAGTCGCTCTTCCTGCCGGCCATCTTCCTCTCCGGCTACATCTTCCCCTTCGAGGGATTGCCGGTGGTCTTGAAGGTCATCGGCTCGCTCTTTCCCACCACCTATATGATCCGCATCATGCGCGGCGTGATCTTGCGCGGCGCGGGGCCGGCGGACTTGTGGCCCAACATCGCGGTGCTGCTCGGCATGGGCGTGCTGCTGGTCTTCCTCGCCGCCCGCAACGTCCGCAAGGTCACCTAGCCGATTCTTCTTTCAAGAGCGGCTGGGTGAAGAGCGCGGGGTGCTTGCCAGTCTTGTCTTTGTAGAAGGCTCGAATCAAATCCATGTCGCTGCGAATGTCCGACGGCGTGAAGCAGGGCCCCAGGCCGCCGCGTTTGCGGGCGTAGTCGAGATACCCCATGCAGATGGGAACCTTCGCGGCCTGCGCGATTCGATAGAAGCCCGACTTCCAGTGAGTCCGCAGAGCGCGCGTTCCCTCTGGAGCCAGCGCGAGATAGAGCGACGGACGCGCCTCGAAGGCCCGGGCCAGATCTTCCACCAGCCCGGCGGGGTTCTCGCGATCGATGGGAATGGCGCCCGTGTAGCGCAGCCAATATCCGAGCGGCCCCTGCGTCATGCTCTTGCGCACCACCCAGCCGAAGGAGATGCCCCAGTACCAGGCGAAGGCCAGCATCCAGAAACCGTCCATCAGCGAAGTGTGCGGCGCCGCGATGACCACGCACCTCGGCACGGCCGGCGGCGCACCCTCGGGCTTCCAGCCGCACAGCTTGATGACCAGCGCGGCGAGGCGATGCTTGAAGCCGCCCGTAGGCGCTGGAAGTCGCGGTAGATCGTCGATCATAGGGCGCTCTTATGAGCCGTCCATGTCATCACTTTCTCACGCGTATATTCGTAGCCGATGCGCTCGATCTCGGCCGCATGCCGCAAGTCCATGGTGCCGTAGCTTTCGACCGGCGGGCGCAAGAAGAGATCCGCGTCGCGCTCCACCTCTTGTGTCGCAGCGGCAGTTCCCAGCGCGGTCGCGCGCAGCACCAGCTCGGGGAGGGACAGCCGCCGCGCCGACTTGTCTCCGCGCAGCCTGCGCCAGAGCGCCTTCCACGAGGAGGGATAGCGCTCCTCCGGCACCAGCAGCTCGCGCTCGTTGCTGATGTCGACGGCGATCAGCGTTCCTGAGAAGCGCTCGCGCATGGCCTTGCCGGGCAGCGCGCAGCTGACTCCGCCGTCGACGTGCATGTGGCCGTCGATGAGGTGGGGCGGCAGCACTCCGGGAATGGCGCTGCTGGCGAGCAGCCCGTCCACCACCGGGCCGCGATCGTGGACGACGTCGCGAAAGACCGAGGTGTCGCACGAGGTGGCGAAGCAGGGCAGCCACAAATCCTCGAAGCAGAGCTCGCCGAACTCGTCGCGCAGCGCGCGCTCGATGCGCCTGCCGGCCAGCAGCGACGAGATGGGCAGCACGTAGTCGCCAAACGGCTTGCGCCGCACGAAGTGCCCGTTCAAGACGCTCATCTGCGCGGGAGAGATGCCGGTGGCAAAAGTGGCCGCCGCCATGGCGCCCGCGCTGGTGCCGCCGATGCAGTCGATCTCGATGCCGGCCTCGATCAGCGCCCGCAACGCCCCGATGTGCGCCGACGCCCGGACGCCGCCGGCGCCCAGCACCACGCAGACGGCTTGCCCCGCGACGACGCGCGCCACCCGCGAAAGGTCCGCCTCGCCGCGGAGGTGCAGCACCCGCGAGGCCTTCAACGCCGAGAGCTTGCGCGCGGTGCCGGAGGGCAGCCGGACCTCGGCCCCGTGCTCGAGCAGCAGCGTGCGCCGCGCGCGCTCGGGCAGGCCTTCAGGCAGCGCGACCTCTTCGGAGCCGCCGGCGACGAGAAAGAGCTCGTCGGCCTCGCGGATGGCCCGCCGCGCCCAGCGCTGAGAGAGATCTTCGCAGGCGAAGACTAGAAAGCGATGATCGTCCGCGCGCTCGTCCAGCCAGGCGGAGAAGCGCAGCCAGGCCGGATGATCTTCTGGCAGCGCCGAGAGCCCGCGCTGCTCCTCGGAGACCAGCAGCGCGCGGCCCAGCTTCGAGAGCGCAGAGGTCAGCGAGCGCGAGAGTCCGGCCACGTCCGCTCCCGGCGACGCGGGCACGAGCACGACGTTCACGCACGCCGCCGGAGCTTCCGAAGACATGCGCCCCGCCACGGTGCGCGCGATGGCCAGCGCGCTACCGGGACTCTGCCGCAGCGTCTGTTCGAAGAGCGCCGCCGGAAAGCGCGCCAGCGCGGAGTCTCGCGCCGCGTCGATGGTGGCCGTGCGCGCCTGGCCCAGCAGCAGCGCGGCCTCGCCCAGGCTCTCGCCGCGCCCGAGCGTGCGCACCATTTGCTCGCCCTTGAGCACGCGCAGCCGGCCGCTCAGCACCACGTACCAGGCGTCGGCCGCGTCGCCCTCGCGGAAGAGCACGCCGCCGGCCCGCAATGGCACGAAGGCAGCGCCCACTTGCAATGCGTCCATGGCCGCGGGCTCGAGCGGCCCGAGCACGCGCAGGAGCGCCGCCGCGAGCAGGCTGCGCTCCAGGCGATGCCGCATCAGCGCGGCCACCGAGTGCCGCAGCGCCGCGGAGAGCCGCGCTGCTTCGTCGAAGCCCGCGCGGTCGAGCTCGAGCAGCCGGCACGCCGTCACCGCCTGCACCGTGGCGCTGCGCGCTCCTCCGCCGATGGCCTGCAGCTCGCCGAAGAGCTCGCCCGCGCCCAGCTCGGAGACCTTCTCGCCGCCGACCAGCACGTTCAGCCGGCCCTCGGCGACGACGTAGAGCTGCGTGCCCGTCTCTCCCTGGCGCACTACGGCCGCGCCTGCCCGCGCGTCGACGAAGCGGGCGGTGCGCGCGGCCGCGAGCAACGCCTCCTCCTCGACCCCGCCAAAGAGCTTCGCCAGGCGCAGCGTCCGCACCGCGGCCGTTTCGTTCAATGCCACTCCCCGATTTACTTCACTCTGTAACGATTCTGTTGCCGACTATTTCTAAAAAGCGCGGCGGAAGGCCGCATTCTCCTCGAAAAAGCGCTCGGCAGCGAACTCCGGTGACATTTGCTTTTGCAAGTACCTCCTTAGCAGGATACCTCTCTGCCCCCGAAGGAGATCGCCCGCGATGATGTGGTTGGTCCGAATGGCGCTGAAGCGCCCCTACACGTTCGTCGTGATGTCGATGCTCATCGTCATCATGGGAGTCTTGACCATCTCCCGGATGCCGACGGACATCTTCCCAGACATCGACATTCCGGTCATCTCCATCGTCTTCAACTACGGCGGCCTCTCGCCCGAGGAGATGGAGAAGCGCATCGTCAACAACTACGAGCGTTCGCTCACCACCACCGTCAACGACATCGAGCACATCGAGAGCCAGTCTCTGACCGGCGTCTCGGTGGTGAAGGCCTTCTTCCAGCCCGGCGCCAAGATCGAAGCGGCCACCGCCCAGGTCACCGCCATCTCGCAGACCGTGCTGCGGCAGATGCCGCCCGGCACCACGCCGCCGCTCATCATCCGCTACAGCGCGTCCAACGTGCCCATCCTCCAGGTGGCGCTGGAGAGCGATTCGCTGACCGAGCAGCAGCTCTTCGACTACGGCAACAACTTCATCCGCGCGGACTTCGGCACCATCCAGGGCGC
>DATBAA010000105.1:0-12581 GCA_036271755.1 Myxococcales bacterium
CGCTGCGATCGCTGGTCCACCGCGCTGCAGAAGCTGGGCGTGAAGCCGGGAGACCGCGTCGCGTACATTGCCCCCAACACGCACTCGCAGCTGGAGTCGTTCTACGCGGTCCCGCAGATCGGCGCGGTGCTCGTCCCCATCAACTATCGCCTCCCGGCCGATGACTTCTCGTACATCGTCAACCACTGCGGCGCGTCGGTGCTCTGCGTCCACTCCGACTATCTGGAAGCAGTCTCCGGCATCAAGGACCAACTCACCAGCGTCAGGCACTTCGTCGCCCTCGAGGGCGCGAAGAACGGCTTCCTCGACTACGAGACGCTGCTCAAGGAATCTGCGCCCCGGCCGGACAAGCCGGCCATCGCCGAGACCGACTTGCTCACCATCAACTATACGAGCGGCACCACGGCGCGGCCCAAGGGCGTGATGATCACCCACCGCAACGCCTGGGTGAACAGCGTCGGCACGCTGGTGCACGCGCACATGACCAGCGGCGATCGCTACCTCTGGACGCTGCCCATGTTCCACGCCAACGGCTGGACGTTCACCTGGACGGTCACCGCCGCCGGAGCAACTCACATCTGCTTGCGCCGCGTCGAACCGGCGAAGATCTTCGAGGCGCTCAAAGCCGAAGCGGTCACCATCCTCTGCGCGGCGCCCACCGTGCTCATCGGCGTCGCCCACGCTCCGGATGCGATGCGCAAGGACGCGCCCCGAGGCGTGCGGGTCCTGACGGCGGGCGCGCCGCCGGCGCCTGCGACCATCGCCAAGGTCGAGGGCGAATTGGGCTGGAACATCTTCCATGTCTACGGCCTGACCGAGACCGCGCCCTTCATCACCGTATGCGAGCCGCAGCCGTCGCACGCGGAGCTGCCGCCGGGAGAGCTGGCGGTCATCAAGGCGCGGCAAGGCGTGGAGCTCATCACCTCGGGAGAGCTGAAGGTCGTCGACGAGAACGACGTCGAGGTGCCGCACGACGGAGAGACGCTGGGCGAGATCACCGTCCGCGGCAACGTCGTCATGAAGGGCTACTACAACGACCCCGAGGCCTCGGCGAAGGCGCTGCGCGGCGGCTGGTTTCGCACCGGCGACGCGGCCGTGGTGTATCCCGACGGCTACGCCGAGATCCGCGATCGCTTGAAGGACGTGATCATCAGCGGCGGCGAAAACATCTCGTCAATCGAAGTCGAAGGCACGCTCCTGCAGCATCCGGCGGTCCAAGAGGCAGCGGTGGTGGGCCTGCCCGACGAGAAGTGGGGCGAGGCGCCGCACGCCTTCGTCATCCTCCGCGCCGGGGCCAGCGTCACCCCGGAAGAGCTGCGCGAGTTCATGCGCTCGAAGCTGGCGCACTTCAAGGTGCCGAAGGCGTTCAACCTGGTGGCCGAGCTGCCCAAGACGGCCACCGGCAAGATCCAGAAGTACGTGTTGCGCGGAAAAAAGGCGGCCATCGGTCGCCAGTGACTTTCAGGCAGCAGACCTGCGGGTCACTGTGCCTCCTGCCCACGCCGGTAGGGGAGTCGTGTCGGAGACTGCGCCGATGGCCAAAACATAGGGACTTGTCGCTGGAAAGTTGACGTGCGCGTTGCCGGCCAGCGCCTTGGCGTCGTCGGCCGCCACGCAGACCGTCACGCCCAGGTGCGCCAGCGCCAGGAAGCTCTCGTTGACGTGCTCGATGGTGGCCGGCGACCAGACGATGTGCCCGTCCAGCGGCTGGCTCTCGTCGCAGCCCCAGTTGATGGAGATGACCTGGGGCGCGTTCTCCTCGTCGTCGACAATCTTCGCCACGCAGTCGACAAGGCCCTTCGAGTCGCAGCTGGAGAAGTAGACCGCCACGCGGGCGCCGGTCGCGCTCGCCGACTCGATGTCGCGCATCACGTCGCCGGCAGAGTCGCAGACGGCCACGCTCGAGGACAAGTTCACGATCTTCACGTCGGGCAGCGGCTTGTCGTTGCGCGTGAACCAGGCCGCCAGATCGCGCTCGTTGACGCAGCGGCCGAACTCCAAGAGCCCCAGGCACGGCTTGGCGGCGGCGTTCCAGGAGTGGACGTCCAGGGCTTCGGCGCGCTTCGTCCGCCGGAGGATGCGGTGGTTGTTGAAGCCGAAGACGCCCGTCACCGCGCCCGTCAGCTCGGCCGGCAGGGAGACGGCGCTGCTGCGGGCGTGGAAGTCGCCCAGGTCGGGGTGGGTGTAGTCGGAGAGCCTCACGTCGAAGGCGGCGCAGAGGTCCTGGACGGTGCCGGCGAGGCTGATGCGCGCCGAGAGCCGCTCGTCCTTGGTGACGATGAGATGGTTCTGGATGGCGAAGGCGTGGATCTTGGCGACGGCCGCCGGGTCGGAGCCGTAGGCGTCGCGCAGGCCCGGACGCGACAGCGAGGTCCGCGTGCGCGGCAGCCCGGGAAGATAGGGCAGCCGCTGCGTCCGCCGGACGCCCAGGGTCAGCTTGAGCCACTGCCGGGGATTGGTCGGCCCCATGGCAGTCGAGCCGGGCGGAACGTTGGAGACGCTGTTTGCCAACTCGTGCTTCACGTCGACGGTGGCGCGCATGTCCCTGCTAGCAATGCTTCCCGCGTGCCAACTTCCTTTGCAGTGGAGTGCGCCCGATCACGGGGCAGTGCTACAGCGCGCGCAGTGTTGCGCCCCCTGTTGCACCGCGGGCTGATACACCCCGTGATCTCATGTTCGTAGCTCTGCTCATCGCGTTGGCACTGATGGTCGCGGCGGTCGTGCACGTCCGGTTCTGGAGCTTCGTCTACCGGGTCGTCGCGCAGCAGGACGAGCTGCTCACCGTCGAGACAAAAGACGGGTGGGCAATTGCCCTCGCGCGGCGCACTCCTCGCAGAGAGCCTCGCCTGCCGCCGGTGTTGCTCTGCCACGGCCTCGCCTCCAACCGCGGCAACCTGGACTTCGGCATCGACCGCTACTCGGTCTCGCTCTACCTGGCGCAAGCCGGGTTCGACTGCTTCGCCCTCGATCTGCGCGGCCACGGCGGCTCTGTGCGGGCGAGGAGGGACGCTCCGCACCTCTGGACCTTCGACACCTACCTGGACCAGGACATTCCTGCCGCGCTCGACGAGATCGCCAAGGTCACCGGCTCTTCGCGGGCGCTCTGGGTCGGGCACAGCCAGGGCGCGCTCCTGGGGCTGCTCACGGCCTCGCTCCATCCGGAGCGCATCGCCGGCGTGGTGGCCATGGCCCCGCCGACGCACTGGCATGCCCAGGAAGAGCTGAAGCGGCTGATGCGCTTCGTGCCCGCCGGGCGCAGCCGCAACCGCATCCTCGCGCGCGCCTTCTCGCCGCTGGCGGGCTACACGCATCCTTCCGCCGCCCAGCTGCCGTTGAACACCCGCAACGTCGAGCCGCGGGTGCTGCGGCAGGTGATGGCCAACGTGGTGGAAGACATCTCGGCCGGCGTGCAAGCGCAGTTCTTCCGCTGGGCGCGCACCGACAAGTTCGACTCGGCCGACGGCGCCATCGACTACCGCCTGGCCCTCGCCACCGCCAAGGCTCCAGCGCTCTTCATCGCCGGCGCGAAGGACCTGCTGGCGCCGCCCGCGTCGGTGCGCGCCGGCCACGATCTCTGGGGCGGCGAAAAAGAGCTCTGGGTGGCGGGCACGGCAGAGTCGCAGCTCTCGGCCAACTACGGCCATTCGGATCTTATCTACGGCCGCAAGGCTCCCGAAGAGATCTTCGCGCGCGTTCGCGACTGGCTACTCGCGCACAGTCAGCCTTCTCCCGCCGCGCCGGCATCTGCTACGAAGGTCCCGTGAACTTAGACGAGCTACTCCGGACGGTCTTCCAGGCGCACCCGTGGCACGGCATCGAGACGGGCGATCCCGCCGGCGTCATCAACGCCTTCATCGAGATCGTCCCCACCGACACGGTCAAGTACGAGCTGGACAAGCCCTCGGGCCACCTGCGCATCGACCGGCCGCAGCGCTACTCCAGCCAGCCGCCCACGCTCTACGGCTTCATCCCCCGCACCTACTGCGGCAAGAGCATCGGCGACCGCGCCTCGCAGCGCACCGGCCTGCCATCATTGCTCGGCGACAAGGATCCGCTCGACGTCTGCGTGCTCACCGAGAAGTCCATCGCCCACGGCAACGTGCTCTTGCGGGCGCGGCCCATCGGCGGCCTGCGGATGATCGACGGCAACGAAGCAGACGACAAGATCATCGCCGTGCTGGAGAAGGACATTGCCTTCGGCGATCTGCACGACATTGCCGAGCTGCCGCCGGGCCTGGTCGATCGCCTGAAGCATTACTTCCTCAGCTACAAGCAGCTGCCCGGCGAGCCCGCGCGCTCCACCAGCATCCCGGAAGTGTACGATCGCGTGGAAGCCGTCGAGGTGATTCGCCGCAGCCTGGACGACTACCGCAGCGAGTTCGGCGCGCCCGCCGAGGCGCTGGCGAAGCTGCTCACTGATAGTCGGTGATCTTCTTGCGGATCTGGCCGCGCCGCGGATCCTTCTCGCCCTGACAGGTCGTGCAGAGCAGCGCGTCGGGCATGGCCTCCAGCCGGCCGATGGCGATCTCCTCCTCGCACTCTTCGCAGAGCCCGTAGTCGTCCGGCTCCTTCTCGATCTTGCGCAGCGCCTTGGCGAGGCGCGCGATCTTCTCCGCCTGCGCCTTGTTGCGCTGCGAGCCCAGGACCTGGACCATCTCCGAGAGCGCCTGCGCGTCCTCGTCCACCGTCTCGACGCCCTTGCGATTGCCCTCGAGCTTGATGGCTTTCTGGCCCAGCGCCTCGCGGTGCTGGGCTTCGAGCAGCTTCTTCAGCGCGGTCCGCTTCTGCGGGGTCATGGCTGCCCGTTTCTCCGATTCCGGACTTCAGATCAAGCCGGCTTTTTGCGCCTGCCAGAGCAGGTCCGCCAGGATGTCGACCGTGCCGGCGGTGTCGGTGTGCAAGGTCGTGCTCTTCGCCGTCGTCAGCCGCTGCTCCTTCATGCCTCCGAAGGGCAACGAGCGGCGGCCCAGACGCACCAGGCGGTCGTCGTAGCGCGCCGCCTTGGCCCGGCTTCTCAGACGATTTGCCAGCTCGAGCATGTTCGCCGTCCGCGAGGGCTGCAGCGCGCCCAGGCCGGTGAAGTCCAGGTTGGTCTCCGCCAGCGAGGCGGAGCGGCCGTCCCGCAGGTAGATCAAGAGGAGCTGCTCGGCCTGCTCCTCGGCGCTGCGCACCACCGAGCTGCTGGTCTTGGTCACCTTCAGGCCGCCGGTGAGCACCGCCGAGCCAATGGAAAACTTCTTCGAGGTCTCGGTCTTGTCGGTCTCGGAGCGCCTCGCGCGCTGGGCGCGGAGGATGAGCGCGACCTCGCCCCAGGGCAGCTCCAGCGTCTCGCCGCTGCGCGCTTCGAGCTTCAGCGACTCTTTCTCCAGCGCGAACTTTCTCGTCTGGAAGCGGTCGGCGTCGGACGGAACGCGCGCGTCGACGGCCAGCGCGGCCAGACCAGCCTTGCGCAGCTTGCTCACCAGCTCATCCGCGAGCGCGTCGTCGAGCCGCGCCAGCAGCGCCGGAGGCTCGGGCGCCAGCCGCATGCGCGCTTCGGCCGCCGTCGAGCCAGCCGCCTCCGTGAGGACCTTGACGGCCTCCTCCGGATCCTTCGCCGCGCTGACGAGCGCCACCAGCTTCATGGGCTGGAAGGTACCACTCGAACGGCGCGGGAGCCCGGCCTCGCACGCTTCCGCGCCGGACACTGGACAGCGGACGCCGGACACCCGACTCTAGGCCCGGATGAAGACCGTCCTGGCGCTGCTGCTCGCTTTCGCTCTCGGCGCCGCCGTCGTCTGGCACTACGCGCACCGCCCCGCGCCCATGCCCGACGAGCGCGCGCTGATCCTGCGCGTCCGCGAGGTGGCCCGCCTGCAGTCGCTCGACGTGACCTTGTACAAGAAGGTGGAGTTTGCCCCCGACCCGCGCGAGCAGGGCTCGCTCTGGAGCTCCGTCTCGCAGTGGGCCACCTACGCGGTGCACCCGCCGAAGGGCCGCGCCATCATCTTCGCGCAGGCGCACCTGGGCCTCGACCTGCGCAAGCTCGACGTCAACGGCCTGCGCGTCGAGGGCCGCAACGTGCAGGTGGTGCTGCCCAAGGTCGAGACGCAGGTCGAGCTGCTGCCGGCCGAGACGGAGATCATCGGCTCCAACCTCGACTCCGCCCAGACCGCCGAGCTCTTCGACAAGGCCCGCCTCGCCTTCGCCGCCCAGGTCTCCGCGGACAAAGGCCTGCAGGACCGCGCCCGCGAATCGGCGCAATCCACCCTGCGCTCACTCTTCACCGGCCTCGGCTTCACCCAGGTTGCGTTCGTGCAGCAACTCCCCCCGGCCACGCCGCGCAACTAGAGACCGCCGGCGCCCGGCAGCTCAGTCGTTCGTCGCCTTCGCCCGCCCCTCGCCGACGAACCTCTGCAGCGCCTCCTCCAGCGCCGCCCGGTCGAGCGGCTTCGTCAGGTACCCGTCGAAGCCCGCGCGGCTGGCCTTCTCCTCATCGCCGATCATCGCCATCGCCGTCAGCGCCACCAGCGGAATGCGCGTCGTCCCGATGTCGGCCTTCAGCTCCTTCGCGGCCTCGTAGCCGTCCATCACCGGCATGGCCAGGTCCATCAGCACCAGCGCGGGCCGCTCCGCGCGCGCCATCTCGCAGCCCTCCTTGCCGTTCCGCGCCAGCAGCACCTTGTAGCCGCGCCGCTCCAGCATGCTGCGCGCCAGGTCGCGGTTCACCTCGTGATCGTCGACGACCAGGATGGTCGCCTTGGGCGGCCGCTCGATGGGAATCGGCCCAGAGACGGGCCCCGGCCGCGGCCGCGACAGCATCTGCGAGAGCGCGTTCAAGATGGTGGGCGGGTCGATGGGCTTGAGGAAGAACGCCGCGGCGCCGGCCGCGAGCGAACGTTCCTTCTCCGGCAGCACCGAGACCACCACCACCGGCACCTTCGCCATCACGGGCAGGCGCTGCAGCTGCTCCAGCACCGTCAGGCCGTCTTCACCGTTCCGCAAGATAAGGTCTAGCAGCACCGCGCGCGGCCGCTGCTTCTCGGCGATGTCGAGCGCCTCCTGCGCGGTCGAGGCGAGCGTCACCTGGTAGCCGTCCGACTCGAGGTGCGCGCGGATGAGCCGGGCGTTCGAGGGGTCATCCTCGACCACCAGGATGAGCGGGTTGGTGTCCTTGACGCTCTTGAGGTGCACCTCCCGCGTCGCGCTCGGAGCCACGGCCGGCGCCGAGCTGGCGAGCGGCATGGTGAAGGAGAAGGTCGAGCCGCGGCCCTCCTTGGTCTGCACCTCGACGGCGCCGCCGTGCTCTTCGACGAGCCGCTGGGTGATGACGAGGCCCAGGCCCGTCCCTTCGTGCCGCTTGGAGAGCGCGGTCTCGCCCTGCACGAAGGGCTTGAAGAGCTCGCGCGCCACCGCCTCGGAGATGCCCGGGCCCTCGTCGCGGATGGAGAAGCGCACGAACGGCCCCTCGTTGCGGGCGGTGATGTGCACCGTGCTGCCGTCCGGGCTGAACTTGATGGAGTTGCCGATCAGGTTCAGGAGCACTTGCTGGAGCTTCGCCCGGTCGGCCGAGACGCGCGCCGCGCCGTGACCCTCGCCCAGCACGCGGATGCGCTTCTTCTGCGCCACCGCGAAGAGCAGCGTCGAGGCGTTCCTGATCTGCTCCTCGGGCAACAGCGGCTCGCGGTCCAGCGTCAGCTTGCCCGCCTCGATCTTCGCCAGGTCGAGCACGGAGTTGATCAGCGTCAAGAGGTGCCGGCCGCTGCTCAAGATGTCGTCGACGTAGACCCGGTGCGCCGGCTTCAGCTCCGCCCGCTCTTCCAACAGCAGCTCGGAGAAGCCGATGACCGCGTTCAGGGGCGTGCGCAGCTCGTGCGACATGTTGGCGAGGAACTCTGACTTGAGGCGGTTGGCGCGCTCCACCTCCACGTTCTTCGCCTCCAGCTCCTTCTGCTTCGCCATCACCTCCGCGCTGCGCGTGTTCAGCTCCGTCGCCTGCTCGCGCAGCTGCTCGTTGCGGCCCGCCAGATCGAACGCGTAGCGCTCGGTCTTCTCGCGCATCTCGTAGCGGCCCAGGGTCAACGCCAGCGGCACCGCCAGCTCGGCCAGGAACGAGAGCGTCTGCGGGGACATCGGCCCGCCCGCGCCCGCCGCGAGCAGGCCGATGGTGCGGTCGCCCACCGCCAGCGGAATCAGCGCCACGTGCCTGACCGGCACCGAGGCCAGCGCCACCTCGAAGCGGTAGATCGAGTCGGTGGGCAGCTCGGTGACCACCATCCGCCTGCCCTGCAGCGCCTCGGCGACGTGGCCGGCGATGTTGACCGGCGAGAGCATTCCACCCGCGCCGACGTTGGCCAGCGGCACGAGGCGCTGCTTGTCCACGCGGTAGCAGGCGAGGATGAGCCGCCCCAGCGTCGTCTCCACTTCACGGAGCGCGCCCGTCACCGCCGGCGCCAGCGGTCCGTCGGCGGAGAGCGCGGTCAGCGCGCGGCTGTAGGCCAGGTCGCGCGACTGCCCCGCTTCGAAGGCCTCGTTGCGGTGGGCGAGATCTTCGTTGGCCTGCTTCAGCTCGGCGGTGCGGCTCGCGACCTCGTCCTCCAGGTCGCTGCGGGCCTTGCGCAGCGAGGCCGCCATGTCGTTGAACGCCTCTCCCAGCCGGCCCAGCTCGTCGCGCGACTCGACCGGAACGCGCGCCTCCAGGTCGCCTTTGCGAATGGCCGCCGCGGCGCCGGAGATGGCGCCCACCGGCGCCAGCATCCGGTTGGTCATGATGGTGCCCGCGATCAACGCCAGCACCACGACGAGGCTGCTGCCCAACGCGGTGTCGCGCACCAGCTGCTGCACCGGCGCGTCGATGCTGGCCACGGGGATCAGCGAGAAGAGCGTCCAGGGCACGGTCTTGAGCCGGGTCGTCACCACCATGTTCTCCAGCGAGTTGGCCGGCGAGACGCCGCGAAAGGGGTCCGTCCCTGCCTCGCCGCGCGCGCGCACGAACTCGTCATGCATGGGGTACGGATGCTCGAGCAGGTCGCGGGTGCGGCTGCCGAAGCGCTGCTCGCGCTCCATCGCCTGCACCTCGTCGGGTGTCAGCGGCCCGCCCGGGTGGAAGATCTCCTTCTCGTCGAAGCTGTGAGCAAGGCGCACGCCGCGGTTGTCGTAGACCACCGAGAAGCTGCCTTGCCCGGCGCCGCCGTCGGCCGCCTGCACCACGCTCCAGAAGGCGGAGGCATGGGCGTAGAAGACCGCGACGCCCAGCACGCGGCCGTCCTCGGAATGGACCGGCGAGGCATAGGCGATCGACGGAATGGCGCGCGTCTCCGGCACCGCGAAGTACATGTCGGAGATGACGTGCGTGCCCTTCATCGCCTCTTGGAAGTAGGTGCGAAACGCATAGGTTTGCCCGCGCATCGCGGGCTCGGCGGCGGCGACGGCCACGCCCTGGGCGTTGAGCAGCGTGATTCCGCGCAGGCGTCCGTCCATGCGCTGCAGCGATTCGAAGAGCCGCTGCGCGTCCGCCTCCAGCGCGGCGCTCTTGGGCGACTCGAGGAACTTGCGCATCACCGGCGCGACCGCGAGCTGGTCGGCGCTGATCAGCAGCGATGAATTGAAGGCGTCCAGGTCGCCCACCAGCTCGCGCCCCCTGTCGCGCAGCCGCTCGATGGCCGAGGTGGAGATGCGCGCGCTCGACCAGCGAAACTCGATCAGCGCGGTGATGACGAGCGGCAAGACCGACGCGACGAGAAGCAGCGCCAATCCTTTGCTGCGCAGCGGAAGGTCCCGGAACCGCATAGGCAGGCATCTGCGCAAACGAAGTTGCTCAGATGCACTCGGGTTTTCCCGCCGATTGTCCGGTGGTGAACTTTACATCCGACGCACGTCTATTTGACCAGCTCCTTGAAGAGGAAGACGCCGAGCGCTTCGAGCCCGCTCTTCAGCAGCGCAGCGCCCTTCGGGTTGGCCAGCGCGTCGCGCATCATCTCCGGCGCGTGGCCGATCTGCACGTCGATGCTCACCAGCACCGCCGAGAGCCCGGGCGTCTGCGCCAGGGCCTTCACCTTCCCGCGGCGCTTCTCGATGCCCACCGACAGCTTGTCGATCTGCTCGTCCTCGGTGGTCCGCCCGCCGCGCAGCTTGGTCATGCCCGCCGCGAGGCCGCCGTACAGCTCGTTCAGGATCTGCTCGCTCTGCACCGCCCGCTGCAGCCGCTCGAGCGCGATGTCTTCGTCGACCGACTGCGCGGCGGCGTAGGTGGGCGCCAGCAGATACGTCCAGTCGGTGCGGGTGATCACGTGCGCCAGGCGCTTCGGATAGTTGCTCAAGGCAAGTCCTCAAAGCAGAAGGCCCGGAGCCTTTGCAGGTCCGGGCCTCCGCATTCAACACGCTGCGCGATGCTTAGACCGGAGTAACGTTCTGCGCCTGCAGGCCCTTCGGGCCCTTGGTCACGTCGAACGAGACCTTCTGTCCCTCGGCGAGAGTGCGGAACCCCTCGGCCTTGATCGCGGTGTGGTGGCAGAACACGTCCTCGCCACCGTCGTCCTGCGTGATGAAGCCGAAGCCCTTCGAGTCATTGAACCACTTCACGGTACCAGTAGACATTTCTTCTTCTTTCGCAAATTGCGGAGGAGACTTCTCCCCCGGCCCTCTGCACATCTGGCAAAGGTGGGCGGCTGTCTAGATGATCCAGACGAGAAGCACAAGTCCCTGACCTAAATAGTTTCCCCCGGCGGTGCTTTTTACGTCAGCCGCGGCGCTTGGCGGGGTCGACCGGCTGCTGCTGGTCGGCCTGGTCGTGCGTACGCGGCGGCGGAGCCGATTGGGGCTTGCGCTGCAGCTGCTGCGGCCGCGCCAGCTGTGGCGGCAGCCTCTCCTGGGGGACTTCCCGCCGTTGGTGGCGGGGCGGCGGCCGCCCTTGCGGGGGCGGCGCCTGTGGCCGGCCTGGCTGGTCCGGCCTCCGCCCTTGTTGCGGGCGCGACCCCTGCTCCAGCCGCGGGCCCTGCTGCTGCGGCCGCGGAGCCTGCTGCTGCGGGCGCGGAGCCGGCTGCTGGGGCCGCTGGCCTTGCTGCTGCGGCCGTGGAGCCTGCTGCTGCGGGCGCGGGCCTTGCTGCTGCGGGCGCGGGCCTTGCTGCTGCGGCCGCGGGCCTTGCTGCTGCGGCCGCGCCTGATGCGGCGCCGGACGACTGCGCGGATCGGCCGGACGCGGCGCCTGCTTCTGCTGCGGCGGACCCTGCGGCCGCTGCTGCTGCCCGGGCGGCCTCTGCCCCGGCGGCCCCGGCCGCGGCTGCTGTCCGGACCGCGGTTGCTGCTGTCCCGGCCGCTGCTGGTGCTGCCCTGCCCGCTGCTGCTGCACAGGCGGCGGCCTGGGCTTGCGCTCTTGCGGCGGCGGCAACGGCCTGCCGCTGGGCACGAAGTCGGGCGCGAGATCGCGGCGCACGTAAGCCCGCCAGATCTCCGTAGCGTCCGACTCCGTCCGCGGCAAGAGCGCCGGATCGAAGCCGCCGAAGAACTTGCGCAGGTTCTCGATGTCGCGCTTGAAGAACGTCTCCGCCGTGCTGTTCTGCGCCGCCGAGACGACCTGCGGAAAGTCGATGATGGTCGGCCCTTCGGCCGCCAGCAGCACGTTGTAGGGCGACAGGTCGCCGTGGATGAGATCGCAGCAGAGCATCTTCACCGCCTGCGACCGCAGGTCGATGTACATGGCCGACGCCTGCGCCGCCGGAAGCGCGGCCTCGATGAGCCGCTGCGCCGGCTGCCCCTCGGCGTCCAGCACCAGCTTCATGAGGAGGATTCCCTCGTAGAAGAGCACCGGCGCGGGGACGCGAACGCCCTCGGCGTGCAGGCGGTGCAGCGCGTCCGATTCGGCGGACTTCCAGGCCTCTTCCGCCGCCTCCTGCCCGAACTTGCTGCCCCGATCCATCGCGCGCTGGGTGCGGGTGTTGCGAACCGCGCGGCCCTCTTTGTAGCCGGAGTTGTTCTTGAAGCTGCGGAAGTTGCGGTCCTTGTAGACCTTGGCGCAGAGGACCTCGTCGTGGTGGCGCACCAGCCACACGTCGGCCTCCTTCCCGCTCTTCAGGCGGGAGAGCACCTCGTCGATGACACCGTCTTCCAGGAGCTGATCCAGATTCACGATGGCCGCACTCTACCCGTTGGACGAGCACTTTTTGACGACGATTTTAGCACCCCGGGGTCAAGGCGCGGAGCCGCGCGAAAGCGGTCCATCGAGGCTGCGCTTGCCCTGCTCGACGTAGAAGTGCTCGCCGACGATGGTCACGCCAAGCCTATGACGTCGCTCGTCTTTTTCCGCCAGGCCCGCAGCCAGCGCAGGGTCCATCGCCAGGAACTCCACCCGGCCCAGCCGCGAGAGCTTCTCCTTCTGCGCAACGGCCAGGAACTCCTCCATCCGCTGCGGCGACTCGAACACCACCGCCACCCGCGCCCGCGAGTTCTGGTCCGCCACCTTCTGAACCCGCGACGGCTCGGCCTTGCCGACGCGAATCCAGAGCGAGAGCAGCCCGGTCAGGTCGCGCGCCTCCAGATCCGGCGATTCGGGGTCCGACAGCCCCTTTCCGAACGCCAGCCGCTCTTCGCGAAAGAAGCAGTAGGTG